>JAFSYZ010000133.1 GCA_017455785.1 Candidatus Methanomethylophilaceae archaeon | reverse complement strand
CGTACATCTCATCGGGATCCTTCCCTTTGAGGTCATCGATCTCCCTGATGCCCAGGAGGTACATTCCCAGACAGCATTTCTCACTGACGGACGGGATCTTCATCAATTTGGCGATAACTTCCTCTTGTTCTCCCATGGTCACTTGAAGCATCTGGCAGGTATATAAGAGGTGAGAGGGATATATCATACATCCAGCTCAGGTGAAGTGTGATTTCATATGGAAGGGCAGCGTGAGGCATGGGATTCTTTCTATTCCATCAACGGAAGGGTGTGGAGAGGTGTCTCCGACATCTCCGGCCATCCTTTTGAAAAGGGCGCACACATCCTGGAGATGGGCTGCGGAAACGGCAAGACATCCATCGCCCTGAAGGAGGAAGGGATGACAGTCGTAGCTATAGATTTCTCACAGTCCGCGATAGATAACTGCACCCCTGAAGATGGTATAGAATATGTATGTGCCAATGTGACAAAAATGCCATTCGGGAACGGGGAATTCGATGGTGCATTGGCGTTCCATGTCATCGAACATCTGGATGAGGATGAGCTGAGGAAGGCGGTATCGGAGATCGCTAGGGTGCTGAAATCAGGGTCTTTTCTATTGGTGAAGGTGTTCTCCAAGGACGATATGAGGTCCATGAAGGGAACACGTCTGGACGATTCCACAGTCCTTCGCGGTAACGGGATAATGTACCATTACTTCACCGAGGCTGAGCTGACCGAAGCATTCTCCAACATGGAAAAGGTGGATATCAGGACTGTCACCGAGCGTACGAGGTTCGGACAGGACCGCAGCAGGATATGTGCGACATTCCGTAAGATCTGAAATTACTGTAATCAAGTTTTTAGAACACCTTAGCAATGTCGGTCCCGATAAACATGTCCAAGTTCGACGATATTTGCAAACAGTTGGAAGAGATGGATAAGGAAACATTCACCTAGATGTTCAACGACAAGTCCATCGATGTCATGGCAGCACTCATCGATCTCGCAGCCGACGGTAAGGACGGGATCACAGCGTACATGCAGTTCATCCTCGCATCTGTAGCAGCCGATGGTGAGCTCTCGGAGAAGGAGTTCGAGCTTCTGAAGCCGTTCTTCGACAAGATGGCCGGAAAGGAAGTCACATATGAGGAGGCCGTCGAGATATTCAAGAAGATGGGTCTTGACAAACCAGATGCACTGAAGAATGTCGTCGATGTCATGGTGGACATAATAGGTCTTGTGTCCGAGGACACCAAGGCGGATATCGTCATGCTCTGTCTTCTGGTCTGCGCCATCGACGGAGAGGTCTCGCAGAAAGAGAAGGATTGGATCAGACAGCTGATCGAGCCCCTTACGATAGAAGTTGACGTGATGGATTACATCTTCGACTTCCTGGACAGGGCGAAGGCATTCATTCTTGCAACCACAGACGGTGACCAGCCCAGGATGAGGGTACTTGGACTCAAGATCAGGCTCGATGGGGACATCTATTTCGGAGTCGGAACCTTCAAGGATGTTTACAAGCAGCTCCAGGCCAACCCGAAGTGCGAGATCCTCGCCTCAGTCGGAATGGAATTCCTCCGCTGGGATGGTAAGGCCGTCTTCACGAAGGATGAGAGACTCCTGCCCATAGTGGAGAACATGATGCCTCAACTCGTCGCAATGTACAAGCAGATGGGTTGGGAGATGGGCTTCTTCAAACTCGAGGGCGGAAGCGCAGAGGTCGTCAACGTCAGCAACGAGAAGAAGAAACTCTTCTGAATTCAAATACGGCCCTTCGGGGCCGTTTTCTCTTACAACCTACAGAATCTATTCCACCCTGTTATTATGGAAGTTATCCTACCTGCTTCTGATTTATAACACGATGACAATCACCGTTCATGAAGTGCCCGAAGTGCGGTCGTGAGAGCGAGGAAGGAGACATCTTCTGCCAGGGATGCGATTGGCAGTTGAACAAGCCCTACAAAGAGAGCATAGACCCTGTCAACAAGATCGTCATAATTTCATTCGCAGCGCTGATATTCGGTACGGCGGCACTGATCGTATCGTTGTTGGGATTCGGTATCTACGGAGTGGTATTCGGAGCAATCGGTCTCGTCGCAAGCAGTTTCGGGCAAACGTTCGTCAGGGCCTCGGGATTCGAGGGTCAGCAGAGGAAGGTCTTCTTCATCATCACCACCGTCGCACTGATCGTGTCCATCTGCGGATTCATATTCGGAATATTCAAGCTGTGATACCGTGGCATTGTATCGTGACAAGTACATCCTGGAGGGTCTGGACGAGATACCACCGGATATGCTCAGGGATCTCGATCTGGCGTATGACGCATGTCAGGAGCTCAAGGATAATTCGCCGTGTGAGATGTGCGGCAGATGCTGTCATCAGCCGTTCATCACCGTCCG
>JAFSYZ010000021.1 GCA_017455785.1 Candidatus Methanomethylophilaceae archaeon | reverse complement strand
CTCCTATCTTCTCCAAGCAGGAGATGAGAAGGTGCTGATTGCCACCGACACGGGGAAACTGACCTTCCCGGTCGAACATGCGCTGAAGGAGGCGGACATAGCCGTGATAGAATCCAATTACGACAAGCACATGCTCGATTACGGCCCATATCCGCCGTCATTGAAGAGACTCATCGACAGCGACATGGGACACATGTGCAACGTGGCGACCGCCAATGCGATAAAGAGGACCATGACGGACCATAAAAGGAAGATATTCCTGGCTCATCTTAGCAGACACAACAACGAACCGGATATCGCCAGGGAGACCGTATCCAACATAACAGGCATCAGAAGGATGGAACTGGATTGTCTGGAATTCAAAGGGGATACGCGTATCATCAAGATGTGATGTCTACCGAGACCGCCACACCCCTGTTCATCAGGGCGAATGCGAATATTGCCGGAAGACTCACGATGTCCTCCTTCCTCAACTTGTAAACTACATCTCCTAATCCTGAGAACGGCTGCAGATCCTCTGTTATACGTACGACCAACATGCCATCCGGGTCCTTCGGGACCTCCTGAACAGGTTCCGGTTCAGGTCTGACAGTCTCCTCCGCTATTACGGGCGGGATGTCCTCAGGAAGATCCTCGGGGATCTCACTCTCCTCGACGTCCTCCGGGAACTCATCCACATCCTCCATCGGAGGGAGTATGGGAGGTTCTGCGACGGGTTCCGGTATCTCCATCTCGGGTTCCTCGGAACCTTCGGACACCACATTCTCGACAACGGTGCCGGTGACGACCATCTCCTCCTTCTCTACCTCCATAACCTTTCCGGGATTGACTATATCCATGGTCGCGGTGCGCTTCTTCCTCTCCGTAAGACGAAGCAGACCCTTGGATGAATCGTATATCTTCTCGTAGTACTCCTTCTCCTCGGGAGTGAGTACATCCAGAACGTTATTGGCACCCATCACGCCGCGTATGGCCAGCTGGGTGATCTTGGTCATGCGCTCGAAGGTGATGTCGCGCATTGTGGTGTATATCCTGCGCTTCTTCTCTGAAGCACCGTCGAAAAGAAGAGAATCCCTGTCCTCCCTGGCCAGTCTCTCGCACTCCTGACACTGCCTCTCATAGAGATCCTGCATCGCGGAATAGAGGTCCTTCCTGACGACCGTCAACGCAGACGTGGCCTTCTCCTGTCTGGACAGCGAGGTGAGGTCGTTGAACTGCATAGGTTGGAGGACGTTCGCCATGCCCATAGCTATGGGATGAACCATATTTTAGGGTTGCTCAGTGCCCTCACGATAACGGATTATCCCATCAGATTGACTGTGAGGTTAATAACTAGTGAAACAATCTAGATTACATGGACCTGACCGAGACTTTCAGAGAGGTGAACGATGGTATCGAGATAGACATATCCGTATCACCCAGATCGGACAGGTCCGGAACCGAGGGCATCGACGAATGGAGAAAAAGGCTCACGGTGAGAGTGAAGGCCCCTCCTCTTGATGGCAGGGCAAACAAAGAGGTGGAATCACTGTTCAAGGAGATCACCGGGTTCAAATCGACGGTGATAAGGGGACAGACCTCCAGACAGAAGACCGTTCTCATCAAAGGTGATCCTAAGGTCATCATCAAGAAGCTGAGTGATGGCCTTGAATGACGCTGAGAGATTCGAGGCCTTGGAAGGGATCCTAAACGAAATACAGGAGATGTCGGATACACATGTACTTCTGGTCGAGGGGAAGAAGGATGTGCGGGCCATACACAACCTCGGTCTGGATATGGACATCATCTGTGTTCAGAGGGACGGCGGTCCGCTGAGGTCCGCCGAGATGCTGTCAGGTGTGGGAAAACAGGGCATCATCCTCACCGACTGGGACGACAGGGGCAATAGGTTGGCCGATGATCTGGCACATCATCTTTCCGCCCTTTGTGTGAAGTACGACCTGGACATCAGGGACAGATTGCGGGACATATGCATCAAGGACATCAAGGATGTCGAGAGCCTCGATTCATTATACAGAAGGTTGCAAAATTCTAATACTGTCTAAAGGTTAAGGATGGCCGATGAGACCGGTATTCATAGTTCTTGAGGGCATAGACGGCACTGGCAAAACCACCGCCGCATCCGCGATAAAGGAACACCTGGAATCCAAAGGACACAAAGTTGTCGTGACGGCCGAACCAACCAAAGGGATGATCGGGAAGATGGTTGCTGAGACCGATGACCTCTCGCCTGAGACCGAAGCGTTGCTTTTCACCGCCGATAGAGCCTGCCACACCAAGGAGATATCCGATCTCATATCCAACGGCACATCCGTGATCTCGGACCGTTACTACGTCTCGACATTGGCCTATCAATCCGCAGCAGGTATGGATGAGGCTTGGCTCAGAGCATTGAACTCTAAGATAATCAGAGAGCCAGATGTCACATTGATATTGGACATGGACCCGGAGCTGTCCTTGAAAAGAGTTGACAGCAGAGGGGAAAAGAGCAGGTTCGAGAAACTTGAATACCAGAGGAAGGTGAGGGATGCCTACCTCAGGATCGCTGAGGAGAAGGATTACCCGATAATCGATGCCTCCGCCTCCAAGGAGAAGGTGGCGGCATCCATCATCAATGAGATTGATAGGAGGTTGTGAAATGCACCCGTCTAAGGAAATCTTCTGTGAGAAGAGCAACAAGCTGAAAGGAAGGACCATAGTAATGGGGATAACAGGCAGCGTAGCTGCATCCGAGTGCTTCTCCACCATCCGTGAGCTCATACGTCACGGAGCGAAGGTGATACCTGTGTTGACACAATCAGCCATGGATTTCGTCACCCCGTTGTCGATGGAATACGCATCGGGCAACGCACCCATAACCGAACTTACAGGAAGGACGGAGCACATAGACCTGATGGCAGGTTCCGAGGCCGACGTACTGCTGATTTACCCCGCTACGGCGAACACCATATCGAAGATAGCCAACGGTATCGATGACACCACGGTGACATCCATGGCCACCGTTGCCTTGGGTTCCGGTGTCCCCATCGCGATAGCACCTGCGATGCATGACGCCATGTTCAAGAACCCTGCGGTACAGGAGAACGTGGAGAAACTGAAGAAGTTCGGCATAACTTTCATCGGCCCCAGGATCGTGGGTCCGAGAGCACGCGTCGCCTCCAAGGAAGAAGTCATAGCATCGGTATTTAAGATACTGTCCAAGGATGATATGATAGGCAAGAGGATCCTTGTCATCGGTGGCCGCAGCGAAGAGCCCATCGATTCCATGCGTATAGTCACCAACCGGTCCACCGGTTTGATGGCGGTGAAGATCGCCACCCGTGCGTTGGAACGCGGTGCGGATGTGGACCTATGGATGGGGGGCTGCAGCGTCCCTATCCCCGAGTATATCAGGACAAGAAGATTCGATTCCGTCTCTGATCTGATCAACATGCTGGATGACATAGACCATGATGTTGTCATAGTACCGGCAGCATTGGCGGATTTCACACCCGAACAGAAGTTCAAAGGTAAGGTGTCGAGCGACAACGGCTTCGACCTCAAATTGGAACCTGTTCCCAAGGTGCTCCCGATGATATGCAGGAGATGCAGCAAGGTCATAGGCTTCAAAGCGGAATCGGGCCTCTCCGAAGAGGAACTGATCAAACGCTCCAGAGCACGTATGCAGGAGTACGGTCTTTACGCCATAGTGGCCAACGACATCGACTCCGCAGGGAAGACTTCCACGTCGGCCATCATCGTCACG
>JAFSYZ010000132.1 GCA_017455785.1 Candidatus Methanomethylophilaceae archaeon | reverse complement strand
GAACGGATACCCAACAATAACCTTTTAATTAAGTAGAGATTTGGGGGCATTAAGCCGAGATGGCCCAGCCCGGTAAGGCGCGAGCCTGGAAAGTTCGTGGTGCTTCACCTCGGGAGTTCAAATCTCCCTCTCGGCGCCATTACTGTCTTCTGAACATACTTGGACTGCGGTGACGCCGCGTCAAGATCCTGCGGACCGCTTGGTACGCATCCTTCGGACAGCATCGCCCGTAATCCGCAGATGCGTCGGAAGGCCCGGTTGACGGCCATGAGTCCGCGCGATAGCCTGGTTATATTACCGTGTTATGCCATCCGCTATCCGTAAATGTTGCCTGCACGGCGGCATGAAGGAAGATTATCCATGAGAAACGAAAGAAAGACGCTGACGATTCTGCTCGGTATCGCCGCGATTGCGATTGTCCTGGTACTGGTCGCATCATCCCTCCAGAACAACGACAGGAACGAGACCGAGATCATCTACGAACTGAACGATGACCTGACGGCAGGCGTCGATGATGTTAAGGGCGACCCTTCCACTCTGACCATTCCGTCGCAGACAGAGGTCGACGGGAAGACCTATACCGTGACCTACATCAACTACGGTGCACTCGACAAGTGCAAAAGGATCAAGGATCTGAATCTCCCCTCCACCCTGGAATACGTCGAAGAGGGGACACTTGACAATCTTTTCACTCTCAGGAGCATCAATGTGGCCGAGGGCAATGAATACTATGGTTCCGTGGACGGAGTCCTTTTCGATTCCAGGATCGCATTCCTGGTAAAGTATCCCGCATCCAAGACGGGCACCAGCTACACCATACCCGAATCCGCATGGAACATCGACGATCTGGCCTTCGACGGGGCATCCAACCTGAGATCGATCTTGCTCCATGACGGAATATACACGTTCGGCAACTACGCGTTCAGGAACTGCAGCAGCCTGGAATCGATCTCCATCCCCGAATCCCTCGCCGTGATGGGCATAGGTGCGCTCAACGGATGCGACTCCCTGGAAAGGATCGATGTCGATCGGAATAACGTGAACTACGAATCCAATGACGGCGTGCTCTACCAGATCGGAGGATACAAGCTCCTCCAGTACCCCATAGGGAGGGACGCCGCGGACTTCACGGTCCCGGCCCATGTCGCAGAGATCACCGAAGGGGCGTTCGCGAAGTGCACCAACCTCAGGAGCATCACCTTGAACAATAACCTGACCGACATCATGGCCATGGCATTCGAAGGATGCAGTTCGCTGGCAACCGTGCACAACAACTCATGCCTGCCCATAGAGAAGGGATCGGAGACATACGGTTCGGTGGCCAAATACGCCACAACTGTGGACGGGGACGTCTTCATCCACATGTCGGATGACGGCCTCATATTCAGCTACAACACCGAATCGATGGCCGCCCAGATAGCGGGCTATCGCGGGACCTCCACTGAACTGTCCATCGACCTGAGCGTGGAAATCGACGGCAAGGATTACGAGGTCGGATCGGTAGGCATAATGGCCTTCCTCGGCTCAGGTTTGACTGAGATCGATCTCCCGTCCAGTGTCTGCAATGTTGCCAAGGCCGCCTTCTACGGGTGCGGATCATTGACCTCCTTCGGAGGGATGGACGGCTTGGCTTTCATCGGAGATTCGGCATTCGTAGGATGCAAATCGCTCTCCAAAGTGGACATGGAAAGAGGGATCAGTTTCATAGACAATGATGCATTCAGCGACATCAGTACGATTAAGAATATAGAATTCAGCGACGATCTCATCTATGTCGGCTACGGTGCGTTCAGCGGAATGCATTTCTTCGTGGACGATGTCGAGGCATTCCCGACTGCGGATGTGCTCGCAGGGACCTTCTGGTCCGGGAACGGGGACGGAAGGCTCGACAACAAATGAATCGGGCCTGACGCTTCTGTCCGGTTAACCCACACCACCGTGCACACCCTACTGTGCACGGCGGTCCAAACCACTTCCCGGCATCTTCCCATCGTTCTCCGAATTCACCCTCCGCCCTTCACGGGACAGGTGACCAGCACCCCGTGGCCGCAAGGATCCGGAAATAGTGTCCTTACTGCATCCCGAGGAACGTTCTGCTCCCTTTCCCGATCTTTCTGTCCGACCGAGTAGGCCTCCGTACTCGGGAAGTTGTGCATTCTGGATGCGTATCCGCCTGCACATTGCTTAACGTTCGGGCAACCGTGTCCAGGCATATGGACTCGGGACCGACACATCCGGATACGGCCCGTTACGGATGCATCGCCCGTTTTGGAGAATTATCCCGGATGCTTTGGCATCCGGGAAAATGGTTTCACCGGTTTCAATCCACTGCGACCAGTCTGCAGTCCTTGCCTTCGAAGGTGTGTCCGGCGAGCTGGTTGAAACTGAGTTCGGAACCGTCCATGTAGAACTTGATGTAGTCAAAGGTCCTCGCGGACTCGATGGTCACATTCTGACCGAACTTGACGTACTGGATGCTTATGCTCCAAGCGAAAGCCCCGTCACACAGCTTGACGCCGTCCCCGATCTCGACCTTCTCCAGATAGACGCACATCCCGAATGCTGCGGACCCGACCGACTCCACCGTGGATGGGATGTATACGGACTTAAGTGCCGCTATCGCCCCGAAAGCGGATGAATCTATGACCTTGAGGGTGCTCGGCAACTCCAACGACTTCAGACCGGTCGACGAGAATGCCGAATTGCCTATGCTGATGAGTCCTTCTTTGAAATCGAACTTCTCCAATGCCCTGCAGTTGCTGAACGCGTTCTTCCCGATGGTCTTGATCACGGGCGTTGCGACGGTGGCGAGATCATAGCAGTAGAGGAACGTATCGTCCGGGACGTAGTCAATGGAGTTGGAGAGTTTGGCGAAGGTCAACTTGGAGTTATTCATGAATACGCCGTCGCCCATGTGCGTCACGGTATCCGGCACCGTTACGGATCTGAGGCCGCATTCGAAGAATGCACTGTCGCCAATCCACTCTAGCTGAGCGGGCAGAGTGATCTTTGAAAGCCAGCGGCATCCCGAGAATGCATCGGCGCCTATCTTCTTCAGCGTTGCCGGCAGGTCGACCTGCTGTATCGTCCTGCATTTTTCGAATACCTTATCCGATATGGAGGTCACCCCGTAGTCCACTATGATGGTCTCCAAATGGTCTGATCTGTACCATGGCAGCTCCCATTTTCCCGAATCATACGCCGCCATGGGTCCGTTGCCGGTGAGCTTGATGGCCTTGAGACCACGCATGCTGAAGGCGGAAAAAGTGCCGTAGTCCAGATCGACCGGTACGGTCAGGAGCTCGATCGAGGGGTCTATATTGGCAGCGAAAGTGCGCTTCCCCAGATAGGTCACGCCCTGTTCGACGACCACATAACTGGCATCTTCGAAAGCGTGTCCCCAGAGCGGGAGATAGTAATCCGGCTGGTCGTCAATACGGCCGTCGCCGGATCCCGTCTTCGAGAACGTGAGAGTCCTGGTTTCTGGGTCCCACTTCCATGTCACCCCGCCTCCCGCATCGCCGTGGTCAGGATAGGAAGAATCGACGTCGACGGGGGATATCACAATGAAAGCGAAGACCGATACGAGTGCGGCAATGGCGATGAAAATCGCAAGATTCCTGCCGATACTCGGGTTCTGTCCTCTTCTGATATCGTCCATGTTTGTGTTATGGTTTCTGTCCATAAAATATTGACGCCATTCGAACGGAATCTGTAGAAGTTCCGGGTTCCTTCATGAACATAAGGAGTTTAACACTCGGAATCATGCAATTTCACACCGGAATGTAGGACAAAATGAATCCAAGAATCGTAGCTTCCTGCAAGTCATGGCGTAGAAGGGTTGCTAGACAACTTCCCAAAACCCATAAAAACGGCGAATCTCGCAATTTCGTTGGGTCGGAGCGTTCTGCATCTCCCTCTCGGCGCCATTCCCCTTTTGTTATGTGTTTCAGGACAGCGCAGTCCTTCTTTACCGCATCCAAGAAAACAACAAATCTAATGATGTATGAATCCATCCCGATGGTGATGACGGCGATATTCGACGGAAGGAAGTACGAAGGACCGTATACCATCGATGCGAAGGACGTTCCCCCGACACCGGGAGTGTATCTGATCTGTACAGGGTCATCAGGCGGAGAGAAGATCATCGCCCTCTACGAATCCGATGATATGAAGACCCATATGTCATCCAATCCCGAACGTGAGGAATGGTTCAGGAATAAGGATGATGGGAACAACAGTTACAATGACGATGCGCTCAGGACATACTATCTGGAAGAGAATAGCCAGAGCATACGTCAGGACATCATTCTGAAGATGGTCGAAAGAAGGCCATACAGGATCCCATGCTACAGACCTCCGGTCGATGATTTCTGAAACCATCAACAACGGTAAATATCGACAATAGATAACT
>JAFSYZ010000020.1 GCA_017455785.1 Candidatus Methanomethylophilaceae archaeon | reverse complement strand
TGGAGATGCCTATCTGATCGCCGATGACACCCATCGGTATCCTCGAGTCGTTCTTCAGCCTCTTCAAAATCTCGATATCCTTCTTATCGAGTTCATCTGACATGGAACATCGTTACGTTTTCCTGCAATAAATAAGAATTGTTTAAGAGGTTTTAAGGCGAGGGATGGAACTAAGTTCAGTCCCTCTTTGCCTTGGTGAAGACACCGTCCTTGTAGATGTCCGATATGGACGACATCTCCGGGATCAGGGAATACGGGACACCTATGGCCATCTCATCAGGCTTCATGTCCGTCTTCTTCCTGCATCCGAAGCATCCGATGGAGATGTTCGGCTTACCGGTGACTATGGGCACTGCGGTGATGTCCTCGCATGCGCACTGGAACGGTGCCGTGGAATACTGCACACGTCCTCCGACCTTACGGGTCATGAACGCCTCGAACCAGTAGATCCTCTCGGGTATATCGACGAACGCCACGACATCGGGCTCGAAGTTGGCATCCTTCAACGGGCAAACGATCTCACCGTCCGATTTGAACGGAACATCGACAGCGGCCGCGATCATGTTCTTGGCACCCTCCGGCCCCTCGTGGATACCGATCCCCGCATGGAATTCACCGGAGATCACCTTCTCGGGTCTCTCCACCATACCGAGTGTTGCGGCACCGACATGGCACATCTGTGCCTCCACGGTCATCTTGTAGGAGTTACCGTTCCTTGCCGACATCACTGCCTGGCAGTGGCTCATCTGCTTCTCAGGGACCTGGTATCCGTCCGGGAACGCCTCCCCCTTCCTGACGAGTTTGATCGCCACGGGTTCGCTCCTCAGCATCAGGTTGTCCTTGAGCTTCTTCGCATATACCTTGTTATCGTCTGTAATACTCATCATATCACCTCAAAGCTGGTACTGGACCTCCAGCTGGTTGAACGCGTAGACCTTCTCGGAACAGTTGAAATTACATGCCTGACACGCAGTACCTAGACAAAGATCCGAACGGACATTGATCTCGTATGTGCCGTCGGGACAATCCAGTACTGTGAGTGCCTTCTCGGGACACTTGCGCTGACATTTCTTGCATCCGGTGCATCCCTTGAACTTGCCCTTCATGATCATTCCGACCGGGTCCAATGTGTGGATACCTGCACCGACATCGGGGATATCGGACTTAACGATCCTCTGGAAGATCTTCGGCCTGACAATCTCCGGCAGCGGCGGGAATCCTCCTGCCTCCATCATGGTGTTGTACATGTCCATGGGCATTCCCTCGTCCCAGTACGCCAGCTCGAGAACGTACATATCCTCGAACTTCTTGTTTCCGGCGAACATTATGTGGTTGGCCGAGATCGAATTGGCGACATCCTGCATCATGTCCAGTTCGTTTTCGGACCTCAGCAGGTCGTGGGCCATCATGAGCGAGGTGTTACCTAACTGGTAGACCTCATCGAGGACGCGCGGGATCATTCCGCAGTACTGTGCCTTGAACGGATCCACGTACGTACCTGACGCACCGGCCATGTACATGACCTTGACATCCGCATCTGAAAGACCGACCTCATACATCAGGGTCCTGTGTCCGGCTCTGATCGCACCCATGGCCTTTCCTGCCTCGTGCACATCGTGCTCCGAGAGGTACACGCCGTCGACCAGATGGATCTTCTTATCGGGGGTGTCGATTCCCGGGAGCGGGATGATGCCCGTCCTCAGTCCCTCGGCGATACACGATACAGTTCCGGTTCCTGTGATTCCCTTGGCCTTGTAATCCATTATCTTGACGGTCTGTCCTGTCTTTGGATCCACCTTTGCCGTGGTGATGGGCACGAGCTTGTCATCGAGCACTATGTTGTTCCATGTACCGTCGTCGTTGGCGTCCACATCCGAAATGGAACGCGGTGATGCCAGGACTCCCTGCTCGATGGACTGACCCTCCATGGCAGGTCCTGCTGCTGCCGATCCGGAATACAATTCGCCATCATAGAACAATCCCATCTCTGCGTTGGTACCGTAATCGGTGACCATACAGACCTCCTTCCTCTCCAGCATCTTGGACTTGATGATCATCGCCAATGCATCGGCTCCGATCTCGTGCCTGATCGCCGGAGGGATGAGCACCTCTACCTCGGGGTTCAGTCCTATCAGCCCTATGTCACCCGCTGTGGTGGTGTGAGCCTTCCTTGAAGGAGGTACTACGCCGAGCGCCTTGAGTTTGTTCTCGCCTGCGAATGCGAGGTCCCTGATCTCGATGTCCTCGAACAGCGACAGCTGGATGGGGTTACCGCAGACTGCGATCTTCTTCACCTGCGACAGCTTGTCCTTTCCGTACAGGCTGATCAGATCGTACACCGTCTGTGCGATGATCTTGTGCGTGATCTCCCTTCCGGAGTTCATCCAGAAATGCATGTGGTCCATGACATTGGCTCCGGGGAGCGGGTGTCTGACAGTGATTGCGGTATCAAGGATCTTTGCACCCTTGTCCAGGTCCACGAGATGGGACCTGAATCCGCTGGTTCCTAGGTCAAGTGCGATTCCATATGGCATGGTATTCCTCTACTGGGGTAGGGATGGGAATCAATGATTATAAAGTATGGATGTCAACGGAACAACGGTTGTAGAAGTGTGGGGGCCGAAGCCCCCTGAAATGTTTTTCTAAGGTTCCCTTCAGAGGGATTTGACTGCGTTAACGAGTGCCTTGAGGTTCTCTCCCTTAATGAGGGCTGAAAGTCCGCATCCGGGTGAGATGACGTTGAATCCTGCTGCTGCGATCCTCTTTCCGGCCGCTGCACAGTCCTCAGGTGTTCCCTGAAGCAGGGGGTTGACGACACCGACGTTTCCGACGAGTGCTGCACGGTTGTTGACAATCTTAACTGCCTCAGCGGAGTCGACCTTCTCCTCGATCGAGAGACCTGTTACACCGGTCTGGATCATGTAGTCGAGGATGGGCTTCGTGTCACCGCAGATGTGGAGAACTGTGTCAGCTCCCTTTGTCTGGGCGAGTGAGTCGTGGACGTAGTTTCCTGCGTACTCCATGAATGTGGCGGGGTCGAGCAGATCTGTCGATGCTGAAGGCTCGGACATCTGGATGATGTCTGCTCCTGCGTCAGAGAGTGCCTGGCAGTATGCTTTGATGATGGGGTTGACTGCGTCTACCCACTCGTGGACCTTGTCCGGATCCATCATGATTCCGAAGACCAGGTTCTCGGTTGAAACCAGGTGTCCTGCGAGTGTGAAAGGACCAGTGTTACCTGCGATAACTGCGTACTCCTGTCCGTATTTCTCCTTCATCAGCTTGGTTGCCTCGATGATGACAGCGGGCCTTCCGGTCTTGACAAACTCTTCCGGTGCCATAAGGTTGGGCGTGTCGTACGATCCCTCCATGGGGTCGAAGTGGAACGGGTGTGCCTTGAGCATAGGTGTCCTGTCTGACTTTCCGGGGTCGACCTTGCATCCGAGCGCCTCTGCCTCTGCTGTGAGACAGAATGAGGACCTGACTGCTTCAAATCCGAAGACCTTTGCCTGTCCTGCTCCGAGCTCGCACATCAGCTTGGGGTCTGAGTGTGCCTCAGGCCAGTAGATGTTGAGTGCGTCCATCTGATCGATGGTGGCTGACTGTGTGAAAACTGCGACTGGAGGTCTGTCCAGCTTTTCCCTTTTCATTGCTGCGAGTACTCTCTCTCTTGGTGTCATTGCCATGATAAGTCTCCTCTGACTGAGCGGTAAGATTTCTACTTATAAAAATGACTCCCATCGATTTTATTAAAAAATCAAACGTCTGACGAGGTTTCCAGTATGTTTGACGGGCCCCTTCAAATAGGGGCCCAGATATCCGTCAGTTCCCTTCCGGCGGGTCACCGATGGCCCTGGAGATGATCTCCACCAGATTGACGTTCCCTGCAAGACCCTCATCGGTGTAATCACCTATGCCTCCTTCCGAGGCCATGTACGTCTTCACCTTCGACGATGTGACGATGTTGCGTGCCCCATAGGACTTCAATTTGGACTCGAGATAGGATTCCAGACTGCGCCTGGCCGCAGAAATGGCCCCTTCCAGATGAGCATGGTATGACGATCCCATGAACGGTACGGTGCACAGGAACTTGTAGTCAGGGGTCGGTATGACCGTTCCTGACAGGGACTCGGTGATCTTACTGCAGATCGCACCGACCGCGTTACCTACGTCGTAGTTCTCAGGGAACAGCACCTCCGCGCCCAATCTCTTCGTGAGATCATCCATCATGAACTTGGAGGGCGCCCCGATACCGATTATCGGTACGGAGAACGATGCCCTCATATTCATCGCACAGTCGTGATGTAACGTGAGCATCCTTCTGAGCAGGAGTTCGGAACCCTTGTCCCTCCACTCGAGCATCTGATCGTCCAGCATCTTGCTCATTATGGCCTCGGCGACCTTCTCCTTGATCTCATCCGAGAGGAATACGGCGGCCTGTCTCTCGGTCATGCCCATCTTCTCGGCTATCGAGTGGATACCGGCGCGTGCACCTGACGGGTTGCCCATCTTGAACTCCCCTTTGTACACCATGACATCCGTGGGCGTCAGGGATGCAAGCATGACCGCGCCTTTCTTGACGAGTGATGCCATTTCGTCATCTATAACCCATAGGCCCTCGACGCTGTCCTTGACCTCCATCGTATTCAGCGGACCCTTTCCGACGATAGAGTCGTATACCCTCTGCTCCCTCTCGGTGAGGATCTGCAGATCGTATCCTTCCACTGCCTCGTAATAGTCGTAGACGTCCGTGAGCATTATACGGTCCACGACCTGAGGGTATCTCTGCGAGAACGTTGCCAATGGCACCACCCTATCCGGACCGATTATCACCTCACCTTCCTTCAGGACTATCCTTGAGTCGCCACCCAATGCGACGGTGTACATGTCCACAGCCTTCACACGGGTCCTCCACCTTCCTACTGAGGCACCCTCGAACTGTATCTGAGGATATCCTTCTTCCATGATTGCGATATCGGTCGATGTCCCTCCGATATCGACTATGACGCAGTTCTCCACTCCCGACAGCACCTTTCCTCCCATGGATGATGCCGCAGGTCCAGACAGGATGGTCTCGACGGGATACAGTCTGGCCTGCTCCAACGTCATCACCGAACCGTCACCCTTGTAGGCCATGATCGGTGCCTTGATACCTTTCTTTCTGAATGTCTCCTCCACATCATCGAAGAACTTGCTGACGACAGGGATGAGCTTGGCATTTAGAACGGCGGTCTCCGCCCTCTTGTCGATCCCCAGGACCGCGGAGAGCTCATGACCTGCCACCACCGGCAGACCTGTGAGCTTTATCGCCAACTCCTTGACCTTATTCTCCTGAGAGGTATTCATGCTGGCGAACAATCCAGATATGGCGATGGCATCCACGTCATCCTTCATCCCCATGATGGCGTTGACCACCTCGTCCTTGCTCATGGCGGCCAGGGCCCTTCCCTTGTTATCGTAACCGCCCTTGACGATGGCCTGTCTCTTCTCACCGAAGTTGACCTCCTTCATGGGATTCCATCCTATCAGAATCAGGCCGACCTCTCCTCCGCTTCCCTCCAATATGGAGTTGGTCGCCAATGTAGTAGAGATACCGACCAATGAGATGTCCTCCGGTCTGATGTCGGTGGATGCGAACACCGCATCCACGGAATTGTACAATCCGATGGAGAGATCCTGATGGGTGGTGGGGGATTTCCTCTTGGCCACCACGTTCATGTCATCCAGATCGATGATGACAGCATCGGTGAACGACCCTCCGGTATCTATCCCCAGACCGTACCTGGCAGGGGATATCTGCTCATCCTCCTCGGAGTACGTGTCGGGCTCTATTAGGCCCTCTCCCTCGACCAACTTCCCCAGATAACCGGAAACCTTGTCCCTCTTCTTCGTTTCGGGATTGTATCTTGTCGATTGGAAGTACACGTAATAGTTGTTGCCGCTCTTCTTGACGTCGAAGCACTTCCTTCCAGCCTCTTTCTCCCTGGCGATCCAATCCTGGACCCATTGGTCGTAATCAGAGTATCTCATGTATACGGTATCCCGTCACGACGTAATTAAATCATACCGTATAACGGCAAAGAACTAGAGAACTTAACAAGGAGAGAGTGGGCCCGGGGATGGGCCCTGCAATGATAAGGGGAAAGGGGCATGGTTGCCCCTTGATGTTTTCCGATTCAGAGTCCAAGGAATGCGGATGCGACCTTGGATGCCTCGACTGCGTCGTAGGACCATCCGTCTGCTCCGATCTGGTCTGCGAACTCTTTGGAGGTTGCTCCACCGCCGATCATTGTCTTGATCTGGCCCTTGAGTCCCTCTTCTGCCAGGATGGCCTCACATGCCTTCATTCCGGCAAGTGTGGGTGTCATGAGTGTTGACTCTGCGATGATTGTTGCACCCTCTGACTTTGCCTTCTCGACCATGTCCTTGATAGGTACATCCTTACCCATGTCGTAGATGGTCAGTCCGAGACCGGTCAGCATAGCCTTGACGATGTTCTTTCCGATGTCGTGGACATCTCCCTCGACAACACCGATAACGACTTTTCCTTTTGTCTCTCCTCCTGCTCCGGTAAGCATAGGGAGAACGAGGTTCAGACCCATGTAGAGTGTGTTAGCTGCGAGAAGAACCTGGGGAAGGAAGTACTGCTTTGCTGCGTACTTGTCTCCAACGATTGCCATTGCTGCTGAAAGACCGTCAAAGATGATCTCCTGAGGTGAGTGTCCTGCGTCCAGACATTTCTGTGTTGCGTCCTTTCCTTCTTTGATCTTTCCCTTGACGACGACGTCAATAAGTGCGTCCATTTCTGCGCTCATTTCTATTCCTCCATCTCTCTGAGATGATGATTACGGATTTCGATGATATCATTTAAACAGTTCCATGGATGGATAATATATCCACGTTCTATATTACGCGCGTATACTAGAGAGTACTTAAACTTTTCTATATTAACTATTGTTATAACTCGATTGACTCTATCTCTCCCAACTTGCCTAAGGGCAGTATTCCGAACTCGGAAATCCCGTAGACATCCGCATCGGAAACATCCGCCGCTTTGCAAGCCGGTGACATGAAGGTGTCCGGCCCCGCTAAGGAGAGATCGGAACCCGATGAGAGAGGTGAGAAGGGAGGTATCACGATTATCCCTTCCTTCTTCATATGTAGGAAACATTGTACCTTGATACCGCCGCTGACCGCTCCCGCTATCCTCACGGAAGGATGCTCGTGACCTATTATCACAGGACGCTTCCCGGAATCGACATGGCCGTGCTCCATCCTGAACCCGCACAGATCGATGTAATCGACGGCCATTATCCCTGTATCATACAATATATTCTGTAAGAAGTTGTCATGGTTGCCTTTCACGCAGATCACATCGGCCGCACCCTGCAGGAGATCTATCACCCTGCGCACCTCCTCCTTACCTTCGTAACGGGTGCGTTTGAAATCATGTTTGATATCGCCGAGAAGGACTATCCTGCGCGGTTCGTACTCGCATATTATCCTGTTCAGGGACTCCCTGATCGAATCGGTGTTGAACCTGGGGATGTACATCCCTTCCTCCTCCAGCGCCCTCTCGTAACCTAGGTGCAGGTCCCCCAATACGACGGTCGGACCGTCGTCTATCAACAGGCATCTGTCCTTCGTCACCCTGACGCCCGGAAGTATCTCCATGTAATCCATAGTCAACACCTCCACCGTAGTACGACATTATTTTAGATTGTTCTGATATGGGAGGAAGGATGATAGAGAATACCTTCCAAATCGCCAAAGGGGTCGGCCCATCCAAGGAGAGGGGCATATGGGACTCCGGCATCCTGACGTGGCGTGATTTCATCGATTCCGATCAGGTGGAGGGTATCAAGGAGAGGAAGAAGCAGGAGTGCGACGCCCTCTTCAACGAAGCCTATGAGATGCTTGACGAAGGCGATTCCTACGGTCTCGGCGACATGCTCAAAAGAGGGGAGCAGTGGAGGCTCTTCGACAGATTCAAGAATGACGCCGCCTACCTGGACATAGAGACCGACGGTCTGGAAAGGGACTCCCTGGTGACTGTCGTCACCGTACACAGGAAGAAGGGCACATACACACTGACGAACGGCATCGACCTGGATGCCGCATCATTGGCGGATGCATTAGACGGAACGAAGATACTGGTGACGTTCAACGGCAGCTGCTTCGATGTACCCGTCCTCAGGAACAGCTTCCCTAAGGTGGACCTGGACATGCCGCACTTCGATCTGAGGTTCGGATGCCGCAAGGTAGGTCTCAAGGGCGGGCTCAAGAACATCGAGAAGGAGATGGGCATCCTAAGGGATGACGACATCGAAGGCGTGGACGGCGAGGAGGCCGTACGCCTTTGGAAACTGTGGGAGAAGCGCGGCGATAAAGAAGCACTGCGCATACTGACGGAATACAACCGTGCGGATACGATCAACCTGGAAGGTATCGCCGATACGATCTACAACAAACTGGTGAGGGAATATGCGGGATTCGGAAGCGATCGCTGAACTGCAGAAGGATGCGGCCAGGGCCGCGAGCCTCATCAGGAAGAAGGGTGACGTACTGATCGTCGCACACATAGATGCGGACGGTATCAGTTCAGCAGCCATCGCCGCGAAGACCTGTGAACGTCTGAACAAGGATTATGAGGTGCTCTTCGCGAACAAGATGGATGAGGCCACGATAGAAGCGATCAATACATCGAAGAGGTCGCTCGTATGGATAGTCGACCTCGGAAGCGGATATCTCTCCAAATACACCAGGGACAACATCGTCATAACCGACCACCACGTCCCCGATCCGAACTGGAGGAAACAGAGGCAGGTGACATTGGACAGATACTGCATGTCCATGGAGCACGTGAACTGCCACAACCAGGGATTGAACGGATCCGTGGACGCATGCGGTGCATCCACGACCTATCTCGTATCCAAAGCCGTGGACCCGTCCAACATGGACCTGGCGTACATAGCCGTCATCGGCGCATGCGGGGACATCCAGGACTACACCTATTCCAAACTTGTGTGCGTGAACGAACTTGCCCTCATGGATGCCGTCATGAACGGCGATATAACCGTGGAACACGACCTGAGACTCTTCGGAAGGGAGACCAGGCCCCTGGTACAGTTCATTCAGTACAACACGGATCCGATGATAGAGGGGCTGAGC
>JAFSYZ010000131.1 GCA_017455785.1 Candidatus Methanomethylophilaceae archaeon | reverse complement strand
CTTCCTTTCATCCTTGCAGCGATCATCATACTCCTGGGCATCTACGGACTCTGCGTCGTGTTCTTCTACATAGGGATAGAGAACACACAGCCCGGTGACATATGTGCCGGTATCGTCCAAATAGTCATGGGATTCCTGATAATATTCGATCCCAAGAGGTCCACGATGAGGGCCGTGGGATTCTACGCCATGTCCCTGGGTCTGGGAAAGATCCTGAGTTCTTTGAGCATGGCAGGGAGTTCCAGCAGCTTCATCTTCATAGTCGCTCTGGTCATGATCGGTCTCGGTGTGAATCTTGTTTACTCAGGATACACATACCTCAACGATACCTCCAGGGGACGTTTCGGTATGACCATGAGCTCAGCGCTGATGTGCATGTTGATAATCCTCACGATAGCGTACGAAACCGTCTACTTCGAGGGGACCGAATCCACATTAGTGATAATCGGTTACTTCATCGGTCTCGTACAGTATCTGCTCATACTGCTGATTTTGGACAGCGAGGAATTCAGGTTCAGCACATGGCATGAGAAGGCCATCGCCAGGCTTGAAAAGATACGCACCACGTACTCCATCACCCCCGGTACGTACATCTCCAGGGAGGATGCGAAGAGCCTCAAGCACATGTTCGACGACAGGTCCTCATGGTCATCCGTGGATGACAACGGACCGGTGGAATGCGAGAAGAGACTGAAGGTCTTCGACGGAAGGATACCGGCGATCATGATACTCCAGAAGTGGAAGGGCTCCGATAAGATATTCGTCACCATGGTCAACGATGATGAAGGGACGATACTACAGGCCAACAGGTTCTGCATAACCGATGTCATCGCTGATGACGATGACGATTCCAGGTTCATGAACGTCCGTCTGTATTCCGAGGGCAGGATGCTTTCCAACATCTCGGTGATGAAGGAGGTGGCCGCATGAAGAAGACGGAGATTCTGATAAGCCTGATGGGTGCCGCTCTGTTCTTCTGTGGAGTGTTCTTCATCATCTACAGCTCGGTCAAAGGTGTGAGTTTGGTCCCCGGTGCGATGACGGCGTTCATCATCGATATCATCGGCGGTATACTTGCCATAGTGTACTTCAGGAAGGACATGCAGAAAGGGGTCGCGTTCTGTCTGCTGATCCTAGGTATCTCCACGATACTCTCACAGTCCTATCACATCCTGCAGATGGCGGATCTCTACATGGCTGCATCATCCATGCTGTATGTGGCGACCGGTGCGGTTCTAGTCTACTATGCCATCGTGCTGTTCTTAGGCATCAACTCCGGCAGTCTGAAGGCAATCATCTGCCTTGGTGTATTGGCGGGATTGGAACTGCTGCCCGTCCTCATCGAGATACACAACGATAAGAGCTTCTCGTACATCATGGAGAATTACAACGGCGATCTGGTCCTCATCATCGTGCAGGTGATATTCATCATCATCCTGACCAGGAAGGAGCTGATGCTGCCGACGTTCCTTAGGAGGCTGAGGGATAATACCGATCACGTCTACGACAACATGGGCAGCGATCCAAATGCCTTCATTATGAGAGAGGACCTGGGAAGGATCACCGATACAAGTGACGGTGATGGCTGGACGCACATCGATAACGGGCCGGTGGAACGTGAGTCCGTCATAACCTTGAACGGGGACGAATCGAAGACGGAGCTGCTGCTCCAGATGTGGAGAGGCGATGAGAGGTTGCACCTTACATTACGCAGCAGGAATACCGAATCCTACAGGGTCATCATGTCGATCGTCGTAGAACAGTCGGTGATGAACGATGACGGATCGAAGATCAGACTCTACGGTACCGACGGTATGTTCGCTGACATAAGGGTCAGGGACCGTGAGGACGTAAGGATCGGATACGTCGGAACTGTCAAGAAGAAGGTAAAGGAAAGGAAAGCGGAGGCCCAGTAAGGGCCTCCTACCATTCCCCCTGTTACATTAACACTCTACTCCATATCAGATGGTGTGTTGCGTACTCAGGGTCGAAGATTGCAGTCCTGTTGGCGTTTTAGCATCCAATTTCAAATAGTATGAGAGAAATCGAATTTTGGAGATGCACATGACGGACATTGTTGAGATATCGCCGAAGGGCAGGCCAGTGTTGAAGAACGAGTTCGTTGATGAATTGATAAGGGTTCCGAAATACATACCAAAAGGTTCCAAAGATCTATCCAGGATGAAAGAGGATAACGGTCACCTCAGGTCGTCAGTGGAGTTGATCTGTAATCACATTAACTACAGGTTCACATTGTCAACAAGGAAACTGATAAAGGATCCAATGGATTTCTCCGTTATATTCACTTACATTGATGTGAACGGCAGGGAATATATTATTCGCAGATTCAATGGTGATCACGGAAGACACTATCACAGGAACACCAACAAATATGTGTCCGGACCTCATATACATACCATAACGGAGTCTGCCCAAAGGGAGTATCGCAAGGATGAGACCGAGGCTGTGGAGACAAACCAATACAAGACTCTGGAGCAGGCGATTGAGTTCGCAATGATGGAATTGAATATCAAATATGAAGAGGCTAAAGGAATAATGTCCTTTACGGAGAAGGATTGGTGTTGAAATGGATGCAGACGAGTTGATAGTCAACCTGAAAAAGTCCAACTGCTCAGGACTGGAGGTGGAACCACGTACTGTGAACAGATACATGATTCATACCGGATATACCTATCCTGATGGGGATGAGCTGCACATTCTCTTGGTGAAAGAGGATAATGGATGGGAATTCACGGATGAGGGACATACGATGATGTGGTTATCATATGAGAACCTCAATATAACGGATTCAAGAAGAACATTATTGGATAGGACGCTGAGGACCAATGGGATATCTCTTATCGATGGTTCCTTGTCAATAGTGATCGATACGGATTCGGTGGATTCCATAAGTCTTTCATTGAGAAGCATCATCCAGGCTGAGATTCAGATTGCGGATCTGTTATATCTCGACAAAGAGATGGTAAGGGACACATTCATTGACGATCTCAAAACGACATTCAGCACGTCATCGATATCCGATAGGTGTTCGTACAATCAGAAGATCATCGGAAATGATGATGTGGAGTACTACGCAGATGTATACATTGACAGTAAGATCCCGATATTGGTTTTTGGGATGCACACATCTTTACAGTGTACAAGGGCCACTGTGGCGATGCTTTCCCTGAATAAGGGTACAACACAATATATGTTCATGGCAGTCTTCGATAACAATTCACAGATCTCCGCAAGAGATCGCGATATCGCGATAAATGCGGCAGTTAAGACGGCGATCGGGATTAACGAGGCTGTGAAAGGGGCAGAGATGCTCATGGATCTGCAGTAGTCAAGGGCCCTATAGCATTATCTCATTAT
>JAFSYZ010000130.1 GCA_017455785.1 Candidatus Methanomethylophilaceae archaeon | reverse complement strand
TCCGTCGGCGATCGCTTTGACGACCGTCTCCGTTCCGGGTATGTCGAGGTCCTCCCACAGGACCTTGTTCACCGCCTCGCTGTAGGCAGGCGTGTCCTGGTGCAGTTCGAACAGTTTGTTGAAGTTGATGTAACGGTTGTCTGCACCCTTCTCGATGATTCCGAACTTCTTCGCAACGTACACGAACCTCCATTTGAGGAACGATGAGTTGGTTATCGTGAGTCTTATGAGACCTTCTACCGTTCCGGGTTTGATCGACCTCACCGTGTTCAGGATGGTGTTCTTATCGATGTTCCTCGGTAGTTCCAACATTATCCTGTATGGGTCCGTGGAAACACCGACGCTCTCTCCGAGCCTTGCCGACAGCAATGCGGAGAATATCTTGCTAAGGGTCTCGTTCACACGGGTGCCGAAGCATGCGTTCACAACGGCCAGACGGTCGCCGAGTTCCACCGTTATCAGCTTATCCGACGGCAAAGGCAGGCCTTCCTGTTCCTTGATGAAGTTCCTCACACATTGTTTGGAGTTCTCGTCCCCGGGATAATCGTCGAGGTTCAGGGTCCTTCTCATCCTCCCGACCTCCATGGCGACCTCGAATGGTACGGGTATGTCCGAACCCACCCATGACGGGACGGAACCTATCTCCCCTGTTTCCTCCACAAGGAGTTCATCTTCTCTCATCTCGACTATGCGCCATGTGCGGCCTTTGGCGATGAACATCGCATACTGTTCGGCGAAGGTCATCACGAAGCTCTCGTCCAATGTACCTATGACGCTGCGGGTGCTGATGTCCCTGATCATGTACGTCTTCTCATCAGGGATCATGGAGATGTTGTTGTAGAAATGGTCCATACCCTTCTTAGAGCGTCTGAATCCGTCATCATCCTCGAACAGCATCTTGATCGATTTCAGCTGTTCAAGGACACTGTCCATATCCTCCCTCTTTAGGTCCCTGAAGATGTGCGTCCTTTTGAATGCCGAGAACGCTTCATCCCTGGTGACACGGCCGCTCATGGTCATCGCTATCAGCTGATTTGCTACCACGGTCAGAGGGCATGCCCTTCCAACCTTGTTCTCGAGTTCCTTGGACTCGGTCTTCCTGGCGACTACAAGTGATTCGGCGACTTCATCGGGGGATGTCGCGATTATCTTCGCACGGATTGTCTCGCCCACACGGTGTCCTGCACGTCCCGCGCGCTGAATCATCCTGGAGATCTGTCTCGGTGAGTTGTATTGTATGACGAGATCGGTGGAACCGACATCGATACCGAGTTCCAATGAGGATGTGCAGACCAATGCCTTGATCTCACCTCTCTTGAATCTGTCCTCCATGTCCATCCTGTTCTCTTTCGAAAGGGATCCGTGATGGACATCGATGGAGATGTTCTCGTCCCACACATGATATCTGGCGGCCATCCATTCCGCTGTTTCTCTTGTGTTGACGAAGAACAGTGTGGATCTGCCGTTCTCGATCATCTCCCTGCATCTGACCATCACGGCAAGGATATTCGGTTCGCATTGCAGCTTGTCGATCAGAACAGGGTCCTCGCAAGGTGCCGGACATTCCACGTTTATCTCGTAATCTCTGTGCGTGTCATGCTGGCAGATGGTCACCTTCCTCTTGATGCCTGAAAGGAATCTTGCTACTTCGTTCACATTGCCGACAGTTGCGGACAATCCGATCCTCTGATACTCGCCGGCGAGGTTCGCAAGCCTTTCCATGGCGACACTCATCTGTGCCCCTCTTTCCGTGGTCGCAAGCTCATGGATCTCATCGACTACGAACCATTCAACGTTCTTCAGATGCTGTACGAGCCTTTTACCAGTGAAGAGTACCTGCAGTGTCTCCGGTGTCGTGATCAATACATCAGGCGGGTGGAGGGATTGTTTGTTCCTTTCCGCCGGAGGTGTATCCCCATGCCTTACACCGACAGATATGTCCAACGCTTTTCCGTAGTCCTCCATCCTCTTCAGCATGTCCCTGTTCAGTGCCCTTAGCGGGGTGACATAGATACAGCGGATACCTTTTTTCCCTTTGGAGTCGTATATCGCGTTGAGTATGGGTAGCATTGCGGCTTCGGTCTTCCCGATACCAGTGGGTGCAACCAACAATATGTTGTCCCCTCTCGCGATCCTGGGGATCGCATCCTTCTGGGGTTCCGTAGGTTCGGTTATTCCATGTTCTGCCAGTACATCGATGATGGCAGTGGACAATCCTTCAAATGGCATAGAAATATGGATGACCGGGCTTTCGCCCGGTCATTATGGTTTACTTCTTCTTGGCCTTCTTCAGGTTGCGGGCGTTCTCTTTCATAGCTTCCTTGATCTCCTCAACCTGCGCTTGGCCATCGGTCACCTCGCTCTCCTTGAACCTGAGCACGAGCCAACCTTCCTCTTTGAGTTTTGCATCATTGGGGTCCTGGGCGTTGCCTCCGACATACACCGCTATCTTGCTCTTCACAAAGGCGACAGGTATCTCGTAGGAGCCGTAGTTCCTCCTGCATCTCAGTTTCTTGTTGTAAGCCGCCCTTCTAACGATTCCTTCTGGCGTGAGCTCGAATGTCTCGGGCTCTAGGTCGAAATCATCGTCCTCTGATGCCTCTTCAGCGGTAGTGGCGGCGGCTTCCTCCTTCACCTCTACGCCAGGCTCACAGTTTTTTTCTTGCTCGATTCGCTGTGCTGCAGGTGCTGCTTCGGCTTTCTTCTCCTCGACCTTGGGTGCCTCTTTCTTCTCGACAGGGGCTGCGGGAGCTGCCTCTGCGGGCT
This sequence comes from Candidatus Methanomethylophilaceae archaeon, assembly GCA_017455785.1. Lineage (GTDB taxonomy): Archaea > Thermoplasmatota > Thermoplasmata > Methanomassiliicoccales > Methanomethylophilaceae > Methanarcanum. The sequence goes on along the minus strand of JAFSYZ010000130.1, from coordinate 3,771 downwards.
TCTCCTCTACCTTCGGTTCGGGATCGGTGACCTGGAGCAGGATCTCTGTGATATCCATCACTTTGACTTTGGACTTGATCTTGGCCGCTCCCTGTTTCAGGTTAAGGACACAGAACGGACATGCCGTAGCGATGATCTCGGCACCGACTGCCTCGGCGTCCCTGACCCTCTGTGCGGCGATGTTGACCGCGAAGTCGTTGAACGCTGACTTGTATCCTCCTCCGGCACCGCAGCACCTGGAGTTCTCCCTGTTCTTCTCCATCTCGACGAATTCGATACCTTTGATCTTCTTGAGGACGTTACGCGGTGCCTCGTAGACCTTCGAGTGTCTTCCGAGGTGGCAGGGGTCGTGGTATGTGACCTTTGCCTTGAATTCGTTGGGAAGAGCGAGCTTCCTATCATTGATAAGTTTCTCTACATACTGTGTGATGTGGTAGACGTTCTGTCCGGGTTTACCGTAGTATTCCACGAAGTTGCTGGATACGGTCTTGTAGCATCCGGAGCATGACATGACCATGTCCTTGGCTCCGAGACCGTCGGCCTTTGTGACGTTCTCCTTCGCTGCCTCCAGTGTGAGAGCGTCGATACCTGTCCTGAGGGCAGGTGAGGTACAGCAGACCTCGTTCTCTCCAAGACAGTTGATCTTGACTCCGGCACGGTCGAGTACCTTGACCGCTGCCTTGGGGATGTTCTGCATCCTGTATGAACCGGTGCATCCTGCGAAGAATATCGCATCTGGGGGCGTGGACCTCTCGACATCCTCGGGCCACCATGCGTCCCTCTTCTTCTTGGGTTCGCCGTAGGGGTTGCCGTTCTTGTAGATGCTGTCGGCGAGTTTCTTGTGGACCGGGAGGGGTGCGACATCATGCTGTGCCATCCAGTACCTGATCTTCTCCCACAGGGCCACGAGTTCGATCTTAGCATGGCAAACCTCTTCGCAGTTTCCGCATCCTGTACACTTGTACATCGCGTCAACGAACTCGGGGCTCAGGGTGACCTTCCTCTTCAGGATCTTGTCCTCGAGGCCGAATCCTGACTTGTCGAGTTGGTTCAGGTAGTAGATCTTTCCTCTGGCTGTAACTGATTCCCATGGCGTCTGTCTGTGAGCCTCACAGACATCGATACAATAACCGCACATCTGACACTGTACCAGTTCCTTCTGGATACGCGGCATCTTGACCAGGGTCGGTCCATTTGACTTCTTCATAGTAACGTCCTCTGTTGTTTCGAGGGCCTCCGATGGGGTACCCTCTCGATACAGGTACGGATAAAGTGAGGGTATAAGTAGATTTGTCAGAAATTGACTGAGCCATACATCACAAAAATCGAATATCGTATGATATGTTACGAAATTCGTTATTTTATAAATGCAAGGGTTTTTACCGTCATTTTGACATAACCCAGACGGTCAAGATGTCAAGGAAGGTCTATTTCGATAACAGCGCAACGACCATGGTGGCACCGGAGGTGTTGGAGGCCATGTTGCCGTTCCTGAAGAACGAGTACGGGAATCCGAGCAGTGTCCATTTCATGGGGGATGCGGCGGCCAAGGGCTTACGTCTCGCCAGAAAACAGGTCGCCGATTCGCTGGGTTGCCTTCCTTCCGAGATCACCTTCACTTCCGGTGGAACTGAATCAGATAACATGGCGTTGATCGGTGTCATGACATCGTTGATGAGGGGCGGCAGTGACAGGAAGAGGATAGTCACCACTGCGATCGAGCACGAGGCTGTCCTGGAGGCATGCGAGGAGCTCAGAAGGCGCGGATGTGAAATCACCGTCCTGCCGGTCGATAAGGAAGGGTACCTCGATCCTTCAGCACTTGATGACGCCGTGTCCGAAGATGTCGCAATAGTGTCTGTGATGGCGGCCAATAATGTGGTCGGAACCATCGAGGACATATCGGAGCTTTCCAAAGTGGCCCATGAGCATGGTGCACTGTTTCACACGGATGCCGTGCAGGGATATACCAAGATGAAGATAGATGTGAAGAAGGACGGTATCGACCTTCTTGCACTATCGGGACATAAGATCCATGCTCCAAAGGGAATAGGTGCTCTTTTTGTTAGGACTAATGTACCGATATCGCCCATCAACTACGGCGGTGGACAGGAGAGAGGTCTGAGGTCATCCACGGAGAACGTACCAGGTATCGTCGGCCTTGGTAAAGCGGCCGAGCTGGCTATGTCCACGATGGATGATGACATCAGGATGATGACCAAGCTCAGGGACGAGATCATCGACGACATGTCCTATATCAGAGGGGCACATCTCAACGGTCCCACCGGGGACAGGAGACTGTGTAACAACACCCATTTCAGGTTCGACGGCGTCAAAGGATTGGACACTGTGATAAAGTTGAGTAAGCTGGGTATCGCGGCATCAGCCGCATCCGCATGTTCCGCAGGTTCCACCGAACCGTCCTATGTTCTGATGGCCTTGGGATTGACACCGGAACAGTGCGTATCCGCCCTGAGGATATCGTTGTCAAGGTACAACACAGAGGACGATGTGGCATACCTGAAAGAGGTCATGTCGGGATTGGAGTTATGATCTTCTACTTCTCAGCTACCGGTAACAGCAGGTATCTGGCACAGCGTATCGCAGACGGTATCGGGGATGATATCAATGATATCGCGGAGGAGATCAAAGGCGATTGTAGATATCATGTGGAAGAAGGGGAGAAGGTGGGAATCGTATCCCCTGTGTACTTCTACGGGGTACCTACGATACTATCCGATTTCATCGGCAGGATGAGCTTCGACGGTCATCCTGAGTTCTATCTCGTTCTCAATTTCGGGACATTCCCCGGGACCGCAAGGGACCGTTTCAGGACGGTCATGGAGGAGAACGGCCATACATTGGGACAATGCTTCGAGGTCAGGATGCCCGAGAACTATGTTCTGATGTTCGATCCGCCGGGGAGGGAGGAGACGGAATCCATTCTGAACGATGCGGACGATGAGGTCGAAAGGATAATCGACATTCTAAAGTCAGGAAAAGAGGAGAGTATCATCACAAAGAACACCCTCTATCGCAGGATGGTCAGTTCCTTCGCTTATCCGTTCTACAGGCACGGCAGGGGTACACGCAGGTTCTATGCCGATAACAAGTGCATGAAATGCGGAAAATGTGTGGACCTCTGTCCGATAGGGATCATAGAGATGGATGGCAGGATGCCGTCATGGAAATCGTCCAAATGCATCAGGTGTTGTGCGTGCATCAACAGATGTCCCCACGATGCCATACAGTACGGTCTATCGACAAGGAGCAGGAGAAGGTACAAGAACCCCAGGGTTTGAATGCATTCAATGTTCCGGTAAATCGTTCGTTGATTGATGGTCTCTCTTCTTGCTGATTATGTCTCGTACAGATGTGAAAAAACGCTTTTAACGTGGCTACACATACCGCTTCTCAGGGGATTTACATGAGCAACATCCTGGTAGCATACTTCTCAGCGACCGGTGCGACTGCGAAGGTCGCGAAGGACGTGGCCGAGATCACGAAGGCGGACATCTATGATATCGAACCTAAGGTCAGGTACAACAAGGCCGACCTCGATTGGACGAATGAGGGCTCCCGTTCGGTGAAGGAGATGAAGGATGCCTTCGCCAGACCCGAACTGGCAGACAAGGATGCCCCCGTGGCCTCGCACGACATCATACTCCTCGGATTCCCGATATGGTTCTACAAAGCACCCGCCATCATCAAATCATTCCTCGAGGCATACGACTTCTCCAAGAAGAAGATAATCCTCTTCGCCACATCCGG
>JAFSYZ010000129.1 GCA_017455785.1 Candidatus Methanomethylophilaceae archaeon | reverse complement strand
TGAGAAGGGATTACGAACTGCTCCGTACGATAGAATCGAGATACTTCCATCTGTTCTATACGCTTGGAGAGGAGGTAGAGGCCGCAGAGCACACGACCGATCTGGAGCCCATCCTGAAACATCTGGACCCCAACAAGAAATTCCTCGTGGTCACCGATTCGGAGATGTTCACATACCAGTTCGGGGAGAAGAAGGAATCGAACGGTATGGACATATTCGACGGAGCGGTCTACGCCAAATGCGATAAATGCAAGGCAGTGGACAGATACAGATCGCTGTACAGGGTCATGCACAACCTGAGGTCCGGAGGATTGTTCATAGCGTTGCCCGAATCCTATGAGAAACTGAGATCGGGTTCGGTCATCATGGACTTCCTGATGGAGATTTCAGGGGTACGTCTGATGCTGCCGTTCTACGATTCCGCAGGTGCTATGATCGGTCAGAAGAAATGATCAGAACATAGCCTTGAAGACGACCGCGTCCTTCTCCTGCAGAGGCGACTCGCAGATGAAGTTGCAGTCCTTCTTGGTATCCCTCAGCACATTCGCCAACAACTGGAGGTCGGGGTCTTTGAACTCTAGGGGGAGGTGGGATATCTCTCCCTTGTCCCCATACTTTATGCAGCTGATATGGAAGTGTGCGATGTCACCCGACAATGAGAAGAACTCGTCCGTGAGATCCTTCATATCCTTCTCGGTCTTCAGGAAACCCCCGTTCCTGGCATGTACATGTGCCACATCCAATATTGGGTGTGCTCCCTGTACGGAATCCATGACCTCGGATATCTCCTTCAGCGTTCCCCACTGGCCCTTCTTACCCATGGTCTCTATCCCCAGGATCACGTCTTTGATGCCTTCGTCATCCATGATGTCCTTGCACTTGTTCAGTCCGTCTATGACGGATGATGTCGCTGTCTCCGGGGTCTTACCGTAGGATGCCGCATGTATCACTATCAGATAAGCGCCCATGTTGTGTGCCGCTCTGACGGTATCCATCACCCACTGGATACTCTTCTCCCTGGTCTCGTCCTTCTCGGAATTGAATGAGATGAAATACGGTGCATGACAGCTGAGCCTTATGTTCCTGTCCCTGGCCATCTGCCCGACCTCGGCGGCCTTCTCGGGACTGATCCTCGCACCCCTGACGAATTCCACCTCCAACGCATCCAATCCGAGGTCTCTGGTGATGTCCAATCCTTCCTTAGGTGTCTTACTTCCTTGCGGGTATCCTGCGGGGCCGAATCTCATGACTGCCGTATAGGACGGTATGTTAATGAAAATGTCGTATCATTCGAAGGACAGCAATCCCTTCAGACCCTCGATAACCGTAGGGTCGTCGATCGCCCTGCCCATATCCTTGTATGAGGAGAACGGCCTGTACCTCACTATGCTGGCCGCACGTTTCTTGCCTATCCCCGGTAGTGTTGATACTGCGGTCATGGGCTCGTGATTGATATCGAACGGATAGACGAGACCGGTAACCGATCTGAATCCCCAATCGGTGATGATCACATCATATCTCCTGCCGCATTCCAGACGGTACGGTACACCCACCAAGAGAGGGTATGAACCGA
>JAFSYZ010000128.1 GCA_017455785.1 Candidatus Methanomethylophilaceae archaeon | reverse complement strand
GGTGGCCGCTATCGCAGGCGATGTCACCGGAGTCGATGACTTCTCCAGGATGAAGGATTCCGGAATTAAGGCGGTAAACTGCAACACAGGGAAGGACTGCCATCTCACAGCCGATATGATACACAAGAAACTGCACGAGATGGACCTGGAAGAGATCGATGTGCTGTTCATTGAGAACGTCGGCAATCTGGTATGTCCTGCCGACTTCCCGCTGGGAACGGACTTCCGTGTTGTCGTCATCTCGACCACGGAGGGTGATGACATGGTTAGGAAGCACCCCGACATATTCCTGCATTCAGACCTGGCGATATTGAATAAAGTGGATATCGCCGAGGCGGTGGATGTCGATCCTGAAGTGATAACGAAGGATTATGAGAGACTCACCGGCGGAAACAAACACATCTTCAAGACCAGTGTCAAGAAGGATATGGGACTTGATGAGATCTTAAAGGCTATGGAGCTGTGATCCGATGAAGGTATTGGCTATTGGAGGCGGTGGACGTGAGCATGCGGCAGTTGAGGCATTGTTCAGGTCCGGTGCGGAAGTGTACAGTGTTATGAAGAATGCCAACCCCGGCATAATATCCAGGTCCAAGAAGTACCTCCTGTGCGACGAGAAGGATACCGCGAAGGTATGTGCGTTCGCTAAGGAGAATGACATCAAGTTAGCATTCGTAGGTCCTGAGGCTCCTCTTGAAGTGGGTATAGTCGATGAATTGGAGAAGATCGGCGTAAAATGCGCATCACCCACCAAGGCCGCCGCCAGGATCGAGACGTCCAAATCCTTCATGAGGGACCTTGTGAACAAGTACAAGATCGACGGAAACCTCGCATACGCATCATTCGATAACGCCAAGGATGCGGAAGAATATGTGAAGAACGTTAAGCATGAGATTGTCGTCAAACCCGTAGGTCTGACAGGCGGTAAGGGTGTGAAGGTTCAGGGAGAGCACCTGCATTCCTTCGAGGACATCATGGATTATATCAATGAGATATTCGACAACGGTATCGGAGGTGCCGGCGTTATCCTTGAAGAAAGAGCCATAGGCGAGGAGTTCACGCAGATGGTGTTCTGCGACGGAAAGAACATCAGACCCATGCCCTTGGTACAGGACCACAAGAGGGCATACGAGGGTGACAAGGGACCGAACACAGGCGGAATGGGCTCATACACCGATTCGAACCATCTCCTCCCGTTCGTCACCGTTGAGGAGAGGAAGGCTGCACTGAAAATAGTGCAGGACATCGTCGATGCGATGGCAAAGGAAGGATGTCCATACAAGGGTCCGATGTACGGACAGTTCATGCTCACAGTAAATGGCCCGAAGATCATCGAGATCAACGCAAGGTTCGGAGACCCGGAGGCGATGAATGTTCTGACTTTACTGAAAAGCGACTTCGCGGACATCTGCTACAGGATGGCCACTGGCACACTGACGGAGGATGTGGAGTTCTACGACCAGGCCACTGTATGCAAATACGTGGTACCGGAAGGATACGGTGTGAAATCAGTCTCCGGAAAGGAGATATCCGTCGATGTTGAAGGCATCGAGGGATGCGGTTCCAAAGTATACTTCGCGAACGTGGACCAGAAAGACGGTAAGTTACTCACCGGAACATCGAGGTCCATCGGTGTCGTGGGTATCGGCAGCACGATCGACGAGGCAGAGAAGAACTGCGAGAAGGCGCTCAAGTTCGTTAAGTGCGACCACATGGCGGTACGTCATGATATCGGTACGAAGGCATTGGTCCAGAAGAGAGTGGACCACATGAAGGAACTGCGTTCGGCATGAGAAGAGTCGCTTTGAAGATAGCATACGAGGGGGCCGGTTTCAACGGTTCCCAGTATCAGGTCGGATTACCGACGGTCGTAGGCGATATGATGAGAGATCTACAGACCGTCTGCAGAGGGAAGGAGGAGGATTGGTTCGACATCAAGCCCTCCAGCAGAACCGATGCAGGAGTCAACGCTTTGGGGAATGTCGTAGCGATCAACACCGACTTCAGGGACAATGCCACACTCCTCAAGGCACTGAATTCGGTATCGGGCAGCATCTACTACCTCGGGGCTGCGGATGTACCTGTCGATTTCAATCCCAGGTACGCGAACGAACGCATCTACAGATACGTCCTGCCGTCAGAAGGTCTGGACATTCCACTGTTGAGGGAATGTGCCAGCCTGTTCATCGGGGAGCATGATTTCGCCATGTTCTGCAAGATATACGAGAACAAGCCCACGGTTACCACCATAGATTCCATCGACATCGTCGAGAAGGGTGATATCATCGAACTGACGTTCCGCGCACAGTTCTTCCTATGGAACATGATCAGGAAGATAGTCGCCGCCTTGACAGCCGTGGCATCGGGGAAGAACGGCATCGATGATGTCAAAGAGGCATTGAACGGTAAGACGGTCAACTTCGGTATCGCCGATCCAGATGCGCTCACGTTATTGGAAGTGAGGTATGAAGGATTGGAGTTCGAACCTGCCGACCCGTCATCCTTTTCCGACAGGATCGAGTGTGCCAACCGCCACATCCTGCTGAGGAAGAGCTTTCTGGATTCTCTGACTTTATAAACCCGCCAGTACATTCTAACATCCATGAAGGAATTGGATGCAACGATCGGTAAAGTCATGGACAAAATGGCCGAACTCGAGATCAAAAGAGAATTGGCACTGTCGATGTCACGTACCATAATCAGGAAGACGAAGAACATGATCCATGCCATCCATACGGAGGGCGAGTTCATGACGATACAGGGGCAGCTCAAGGAGGATATGAAATCGCTTGTCTCCAAGTTGAAATCGGATCCTGCGATCCTGCAATCACAGGTGGTGGAGGACTGCATGATGGAGTTCTCCGAAGCTCTGATATTATCATCGATAGTCAGGAAGAAGGATATGCCCACATACGAGACACTGAAGGTCTCACCTCAGGCATGGGCCCTTGGATTGTGCGATACCGTCGGTGAACTGAGGAGACTC
>JAFSYZ010000127.1 GCA_017455785.1 Candidatus Methanomethylophilaceae archaeon | reverse complement strand
TTCAAAGCGGAATCGGGCCTCTCCGAAGAGGAACTGATCAAACGCTCCAGAGCACGTATGCAGGAGTACGGTCTTTACGCCATAGTGGCCAACGACATCGACTCCGCAGGGAAGACTTCCACGTCGGCCATCATCGTCACGCCCGAATCCTACAGGAACATCACCGGCACGAAGGAGAACATAGCCGACTCCATCCTGGACCGCTGCTGAGATAACATGGTCACAGCATTCTGTCCCGGACATATCACCTGCTTCTTCCAGCCTGTGAGAACGGATGACATCATCACAACAGGATCGAGAGGTGTCGGGATCAAGATATCCAAAGGTACCAAGGTCACATTGGAAGAGAGATCTGACGACCGCCTGTCGATGACGATGGATGGTGTGGAAGGGGATTACAAGGTCACCTCCTATGCCATCAGACATCTATCGAAGAGAGGATTCGATGTCACGATAGAGAACGACCTGCCTGTAGGTCAGGGATTCGGTATGTCCGCATCCGGAGCGATCGCCGCTGCCTTATGTGCAGGTTCCTTCGAGGGTATTGGTTTACAGGATGCCTTCGTCTCCGCACACTGTGCTGAGGTCATGAACGGCGGAGGGCTGGGGGATGTGTCGGCCATCACATGCAGGTCGCATGTCCCCATAAGGACGGTCGCCGGTCTGCCGCCCAACGGGAAGGTGATAGATTCGGGACTGTCGTTCAAGAAGTTGTATCTGAAGGTCCTGGACGGACCGCTGAACACCGGTTGTACATTGGGCGATCCGGCAACATCGGAAAGGATAACCGTCTACGGGTCCGAAGCGATCGATTATTTCATCGACGGACCGTCGAAAGATGGTCTGTTCGCCCTGGCGAGAAGATTCTCATCCAATGTAGGATTGGAAACGGAATCCATCAAGGACATCATGAGGACATCCGACAGGGTCGGGATGTGCATGCTGGGACACAGCGTGTTCTCCGACGATGGCGATGACGGATGGATAGAATGCTCATCCACGGATGAGTTGCCGTTCATTTGTAAAGAGTGAACAGCCTCTCATCGCAGCCTACATCCCAGAGACCGATCCTCGCACCGCAGTCCAGCCATCCGTGTGCATAATTGACAGCGGCGAATGCTGTAACGAAATCCCCGTTCGCACGGAAAGTCTTAGCATCGTTGTAATAGCACATGGCCATCTCCAGGAAGCTGTCGGAAAGGTCCCTTGCGAACGAACGCTCGGGAGTCACCACCTTCAGCTTGTCCAATGCCTCCTTCGTTATGCTGAGATATCTGTCGATCTTCTCCTCTGTGATCGTATCGTTCATTCCTCATCCTCCAGGACGTTGATCCCGGCACCTCCGTGCCTGCTCTCCCTCGGTCTGACCTCTATCAGCAAAGGAGATTCTATACCTGCGCCCACGACCATCGCCATCCCGATGGGCATGGTGGTGATCTCGTCGGTCATTCCGTTTGTGAGACCTTCCACCGACGCGGCTATGGCCTTCACATCATTTGGATTAGTTACCTTCAATATTATCTGTGTGCCGCACTGACTGAGGACGTTCTTGTCTATCTTCGCAGGCCTCTGACTTATGACCATGAGACCGAGACCGAACTTCCTCCCTTCGGATGCTATGGTTATCAGCGGCTGTGATGATAGCACGGTACCCTGCTGCGGACAGTAATTGTGAGCCTCTTCCATAACCATCATCAGCGGAGGGATGGAACCCTTCTTCCTCAGTTCGAAGAGGAACGTGGAAAGACGTTTGACTATCAGCTGCTGTATGTCAGGGGGCACCCCTTTGAGATTGATTATGGTGGTCTTGCCGTTCTCCACCAGCTCATGTATGTTGTTACCTTTCCTGGCGAAGACGTTCATCTCGTCCATGTACTGCAGTTCCGTTACGAGCAGTGCATTCTTCGCACCGTTCTCCTTCATCAGCACATCTATTAGATCGCTTATTGTGTAGAGGTCGTTGGATTCCCTCACCTTGTCCAGGGCCTTCTTCATCGCCGGAAGGGCTTTCATATCCTTGGTCCTGGTCAACTCCAGGATCTCCCTTGCCTCCAATGTCCTGAACGTGAACCTCAGCGGTCTGATGTTGGGATCGTTGTTCTCGTTGGTTATGGCGAACTCGTTGATCTTGTCAGCGTACCCTCTCGGTGTGACGTTGAACTTGGCATCACCTTTGGAACCCTCGTCCCTCATCGCTCCGTACTCACCGTGTGGATCGATGATCATGCAGGTGACGTTATGCT
>JAFSYZ010000126.1 GCA_017455785.1 Candidatus Methanomethylophilaceae archaeon | reverse complement strand
GGAGGACAACCCACAGCAGGTCTCCACATGCTGGAGATGCCACGCACCCATCGAGTACCTGCAGGTGCCCCAGTGGTTCCTCAAGACCCTTGAATTCAAGAAGGAAGTGCTCAAGAGGGCCGATGAGATCAAATGGTACCCTGAGTTCATGAAGATCAGGCTGCAGGATTGGACCAACTCCCTCCAGTGGGATTGGGTCCTTGGAAGACAGCGTGTGTTCGCTACACCCATCCCGATTTGGGAGTGTAAGAAGTGCGGACATGCCATCTGTGCAACGAAGGAGATGTGCTACTGTGACCCCACAGAGGATAAGCCTCCTGTTGACAAGTGTCCCGAATGCGGATGCACCGAGTTCGAGGGATGCACGGATGTCTTCGACACTTGGATGGATTCCTCCGGTTCAGCATTGTACAACACATTCTGGGAGAGGGACGAGGAGATGCACAAAAAGCTGTATCCCATGTCCATGAGGCCACAGTCGCACGATATCATCAGGACCTGGGCCTTCTACACCATACTGAGGAGCAACCAGATCAAGAACGAGATCCCGTGGAAGGACATCATGATCCACGGATTCATCATGGCACCTGACGGAACACCCATGCACACATCTATCGGTAACGTCATCGATCCCATACCGATCCTCGAGCAGTACGGTGCTGATGCGATGAGGTACTACGCAGCGACATGCTCACTCGGTATCGATCACGCCTTCAGGGAGAAGGATGTCATCAGGGGAAGGAAACTGTGCAACAAGGTGTTCAACATCGGTCAGTTCATCTCAAGGTTCATCGATGGCAAACCGAAGGAGTGCAAGGACCTCAGACCCTCCGACAGGTGGATCATCAGCAGATACTCCCAAACAGTCAAGACGGTAACGGAGTACTTGGAATCATACACCTTCGACAAGGCCATGAGAGACATCGAGAACTTCATTTGGCACGAGTTCGCAGACCACTACGTCGAAATGGTGAAAACAAGGAACGATGACGCGGTCAAGTACACACTGTACAACGTGTTCCTCGGTTCCATCAAACTGCTGGCGCCGTTCATGCCCCATGTGACTGAAGACGTCTATCAGGAGCACTTCCTCAAGTACGAAGGAGTCAAGAGTCTCCACATCACAGAGTGGCCCAAGCCCATCTTCATCGACGAGGAAGCTGAGAAGGAAGGAGATGTCCTGAAGGATGTCATCGCAGCGATACGCGGATGGAAATCCGATAAGAAGATCGCACTCAACGCCGAGCTCCAGCTAGTTCAGCTGATCGGTGATGAAGCGAAGATAATCGAGTCAGCCAAAGCGGATATCGCGGACACCATCAAGGCCAAGGAAGTACAGTTCGTCGCCAAGGCCGATCTTACCGAGGATTACACAGCGGTGAAACCGGTGCATGCGAAACTCGGACCTGCTTTCAAGGCAGATGCGAAAGCGATCGTCGCGGAACTGTCCAAGATGGATCCGAAGGATGTCGCCTCCGCTCTCGCCAAAGGAAGTGTAAAAGTCAACGCCGACGGCAACGACATCGAACTGACATCAGAGTACATCGAACTGGAGAAGAGACTCATGCTTAACGGCAAAGCGGTCGACACACTCCAGATCGGCAACATCCTGATAATCATAGAACAGTGATGAGGGGGCATTTCCCCCTTATCCACCTTTTTTATCCTATTCTCTTAGAATCAGTTGGAATCCTTCTCTTTGGAGGGGATCACGAATATGAACAGCAGAACGCTGGCCAATAACAGGTAGGGATACATCAGATACGGCAGGATATCGAAAGCCGACACCATGTAACCTGCTGCTGATATCGCCGACAGGGCGATCAGCATCTGTGCGCCGTACGGCAGGATACCCTGCATGATACATGAGAATGTATCCAACAACGAGGCCGTTTTCTTTGGTGAGAACCCGTATTCTTCAGAGATGTCCTTGGCTATCGGATTGGCCATGACGATGGCGACGGTGTTGTTTGCTGTGGCGACATCCATCGCACTGACCAACAGACCTACACCGAACATTCCGCCCTTCCTGCCTTTGAAGACCTTCTTGATCCATGACAGCAATGCGTTAAATCCTCCATTGTACGCTATCAGTGCACATATCGCAGCGACCAACAGGGCCACCATGGCCGTCTCCAGCATTCCGCTCATTCCGTTACCGATGAACGGCAGTATGTCCATGACATCCACGGTACCTGTGGCGACCATTATCACCGAACCTGATATGATACCTGCCGCCAAAACTACAAACACGTTGAATCCCAGTATTCCGCCAATAAGGACTACGAGATACGGGATTATCAGAACAAGATTGTACGGACCAACCTCGCCTGATGTACCTACAGCAGATAATGAAAGAAGAGCGATCACTATGACCGTGGCTATTGCTGCCGGTACTGCAATCTTGAAGTTCTCACGGAACTTGTCCCTCATATCACAGCCCTGTCCGTTGCATGCAGCGATAGTAGTATCGGAGATGAATGACAGGTTGTCACCGAACATCGCACCACCGATGACCGACCCTACGCACAGAGGGATACTGAAGTTGGTCGCTTCCGCTATCGATACAGCGATTGGTGTGAGAACGGTGATAGTACCGCAGGATGTTCCCATCGAGATGGAAACGAATGCTGCGACCACGAATATCACTATAACAGCATATTCGATCGGGATGTATGTCAGAAGGAAGTTAGCTACGCTCTCGGCACCCGACCTGTTCATGACTCCGGTGAACACACCTGCGCACAGGAATATCAGGATCATTATGAACACATTGGGATCGGATGCTCCTTTGGACATTATGGAGAAGCGTTGATTGGAATCCACGCCCTTCGTCTGCAGATATGCCACCGCTAACGCGATAAGGAATATCAGCAGCACGGGGATGCTGTAGAATCCCATCTCCTGCCCCAATCCGTATTCCAGGATTATACCTAACCCTAGGTACAATACGACGAATATCAGTATCGGGAGCAGTGCCTTGGGATTCCCTTTATCCAAAGTATCACTCTTGGATCACTTTGACGGTGATGTGCTTTCCCTTGTGCTTGCACTTGGTCAGGTCCATGGTCATCCTGTTACCGTAGTCCTTGTGCACTTCGACGATGGATGACTCCGCACCGAGCTGTATCTTACCGATGGCTGCGTCACGTACCCTTGCGTTTCTGATGATGAAATCAGCGAGGGATACCTTTCCGTAACCGTCATCTTTACCAAGGTTGACCTCGAACTTGACCATACCGAACACATCGGAGATCTGATCATAATCGATGACCTTCCTGACTGTGTCCTTCATCCCTTCTTCCTCGGGGACGTCACGCTTCTCGATCTCCATTCCTGTACGCAATTGGAATTCCCTGATGATGTGCTCCTCTTCCGATGTAACGAAGGACACCGCTGTTCCTTCCTTACCGGCACGTCCCGTCCTTCCGATACGGTGGATGTATGTGTCGATGTCATCGGGCATATCGTAGTTGATGACGTATGTGATGTCATCGATATCGAGGCCCCTTGCGGCGACATCGGTGGCGATGAGGATATCGATCTTATCGTTCCTTATGTCCTGGATGACGCGTTCCCTCTTCGACTGCGGAAGGTCACCGTGGATCGCCTCCACCTTGTACTTCAGATTGGTAAGTCTCTCGTCGAGGATGTCGACCATCTTCTTGGTCTGACAGAAAATGACCGCCTTGGGCTTGTCAATGTCCAATATGCGGCACAAGGCCCAGGTCTTGTTCCTCCTTCCAACGGAGATGTAGTACTGTTTGGTAAGATCGAGGACAACTTCATCCTCGGAGACGGTGATCTCCTTCGGTTTGTCCATGTAATCGTAAGCGAGGTTCTTGACATCCTCGGTCATTGTCGCGGAGAACAGCAGGACCTGCTTCTCCTTGGGCATCTTGCCCATGATGAACTGAATGTCCTCCATGAATCCCATGTCGAGCATACGGTCCGCCTCGTCGAGAACAAGTACCTGGATGTTGGAGAGGTTCAGTGCACCTCTTGTGATCATATCCCTGACACGTCCGGTGGTACCTGCGATGATGTCCGCACCCTTCTCCAGCTTCTCCAGCTGGTGCTCGATCTTCGATTTCGCAGACGATCCTCCGAACACCGCCAATGTCCTGTGGCCGGTGTACTTGGAGAGCTTGATCATCTCTCCCTCGACCTGCAATGCGAGTTCCCTTGTCGGGACGAGTACGATGGACGTGGGGATGTCGTTACCGGATTCCGTCCTTCCGAGGATGATGGATCCGTATGCACCGGTCTTACCGGTACCTGTCTGTGCCTGACCGAATAGATCTATGCCTTCCAATCCCTTTGGGATGGCTGCTTCCTGAATGGGTGTCGGTTCCTCCCAACCCATATCGTCCATTGCCTTTGCGACATCCTCTGAGATGCCCAGTTTAGTGAAATTGCTGATCATGATAATCAAATCCTGCCTGAGACTGTCTCAGACACCATTTCTTCACGACTTTCCATATTATAATAGGGTATATATATGATAGGGAAAGGGAATCACTGCTGAAGCCCTTATTTCTACGAAAATCGGATGGTAACCTTTATATCAGACCAGTCAATCTACCGATTCGCACGTGTGAGCGTAGTGTAGCTGGTTATCACTTAACCTTGCCAAGGTTAGAACTCGGGTTCGAATCCCGGCGCTCGCACCAACCCCATCTACCCAGATGGGTTGTTTTTGAATACTCAAAATTCGGCCAGCATTCCGGACTTTGAGAAGAAAGAAGAGGGTGTAAAATCCTTGGAAGACGTCGTTGTATCGACGATGCGCACCTTCCCAAAGGGAAGTCCGATCGTCATTGACGACATTGTATTCGCTGCGAAGATCGATGGTTACGATCTGTCGTGCGTCAGTTCTCACAGGATATCGGAGATCCTGAAGAGGCACTGCAGGACGGAGCCTGGACAGTACGGGAACAAGGATCGCAGATCCTACAGGAGAGTGGACTGATGTCCCTGCAGCTTTATCCCTGCGACATGAAGAACGGGAGTATCGTATGCTCATACGACCCGCGCATCGTCCTGGATTGCAAATGTCCTTCGTGCATCGCATCTAGAGTTCTTTTCCTGAATCCGCGCGACGTCTTCGGAGAGAAAGTGGGTATCGAATTCGTCAACGAATATGACAGCATCAGGAGGTCGATGGAATGAGCTCCGAACAAGAACCGACCATCAGGGTCACATTGGACATCGGTACCGAGAATGATATTGTGGATGTGGCCGCCATCGAGGCTTATCTGCCCGAAGGGATCCCGTTCGAGATCGAGAGAGCAGTCAGGTTAATCCTGGTCAATGCCCTGAATCTGGTCAAGGACAGTCTGAAGGTCTCTTGGAAGGAGGGGAAGGAATGATCTTCACCCTTCGCACGTCATCGACGGAGTTCATACCTGTTAGGGCTAAATCTGTCGGCAAGGCCATCATCAAGGCCAACCGTATGAATATTCTCGGCGACCTTCTGGATCCGGACGGATCGCTTGTCTGCATCTTCACTGTTTTCAAGGATCGCGGCGATTGGCAGGATACGTGCATCCGTTCCTGGTACCCTCTGACCGAGAACGACATCAGCGATATCAACACAGATTCAACAACTCGCCGCGATTTCATCAAGGGCCTTCTTTTGGATGGCAGGACTGTATCCATTACCTACGGTGACCGTGACGATCATGACCATATGGCCCATGTGAGCATCAAGGAATCCAATAACATCTGGGCATTCGACGTATCCGTCGGATGCAGACAGTTCGCCGCCCTTTCAGAAGACAGGGATGCTGCATACGAATTGTCCATGATGGGCATCCCTCAGAACCTGAGACTCGTCAGGGAGGTGACACAATGACCAGACATCTCAAGTACTCTGAATTTGAGAAAGCCATGTTCGATCATAATCGCAGATTGGAGGATGAAGGCAAGGATCCGAGGTCTAGCAGCAACGCGATAACGGGCGTGATTGTATTCTGCCCCAGTGTTTTCGAACAGGATAATGGGGATTTGGCAAGATCTTTTCGTGTCGGTTCCAACAATAAGGCATGGATCTCAAGAATGAGCGGTTATTCCATATTCGCTGATTGCCTCGATAAGAGATTCGATTGCGGTTATCGCATCGAGGACATCTGCTCCAACGACAATGTGGAATATTGCTACATTGAGGACGAGGAGGTGTCCTAATGACCCCTCCCTACCAGGAAAGGCCTTGCGAGACCTGCCGTTTCCGTGTTAACCGTCCGACATCATTGATGGTGGACGGCCTCATGGTAATGGTCGGCCGCGCATATTGCAATGAGAAATCCATTGACATCACCGGAAGGACCGGGCCCTGCAGCAGATACGAAGAGGCGGATTGATATGGAGTCATTCACCGTCTACGAGGACAGGGGCCCTCTCTATCCCGGATGGGAGGAAGAGAAGGCATCGGAGATGAAGGAGATCCTCGAGATCATTGAGGAGAAGGAGTCGCAGGCCGCCGAAGCTGAGAAGAAAGGCCTCATCGAGAAGGCCATGACCTCTCGCAGGAACGTCTTCGAGAAGCTGAAGGACATAGCCGACATCTCCCCCAACTTCTTCATAAACTCCCTTAATGAACTCACCGAATCCGAGCGCCGTCTTCTGATCAAGGCGGTCGCCGAACCGGGAAGGATTGTGAGTTTGCCGAGGTTCGTCTCGTATTATCTCGGCGGCAGGAATCCCTACTATCAGAACAAACATGCCGGCGAGGTCGATGCCAAACGCGCAGCGCAGAGATTATGGAACCGCGGGTTGGCCAGCATTGTCAAGATCGATGGTCTTAACTATTGTAAAGTCGACGAGCAGAGGGTCCGCGAGGTAATCTCACGTGAGCTTCACAAAAGGGCCCCTACCCCCGAAGATATTTACTTGATAAAGGGAACTTGCAAAATTCAAACTTCGGATTCCCGGAGGAAATCTGGCCCTATCAAATCGAAGGTTCTGGAGCTTCCGAAGAACTGTTCCGGAATGCGCCTCGGAGCATGCCGTTTGCTGAAGGGAATCCAGTGGATGTCCGATGCGGACAAGAAGCAGGTCGCGTCATACTACACGACATACGTGAACGACATCAACGAGAAGGTGATCGCACTCCTCGACGGTAAGAGCGATACCCTCATCGGGATGGAATACTCGACAAGATTCAACGATTTCAATAAGGCGAAGCGTAACCTTGACAAATTCGAGGCCGTGATGAAGGCCTCCTTCAATCTGAACAACAAAGGCCGCAAAGCGGTCTTCCTCACTCTGACTTCGGATCCGAATCTGACGGATGAGGAATTCAGCAAGCTGCAGGCACAGCGCCTCAAGAACATCGAAAAGAAGATCGCTTCGTCAAACTCGTCGGATAAGTATCTCAAGTATCTGATAGACGAACGCTACAAGATCCTCGGTCCGGATGCGGAGATCTCCGATCTTGAAAAGGTCCCGATCCGCACGAAGGATCAGGAGAAAAGGTTGGCCGAACTCATCAAACAACGCGAGCTCGCGTATGAGATCCTTGATAGGATACGCCAGGGAGTAGGGAAACGCACCCTTGAGAAGCTCAACCATCAGCTCTCCACGTTCAACCGGTTGGAACGTCATTACGATCCCGAAGGGCACCAATCCCTTTGGGATACGAACAGATCGTTCTCGGTCGCGTGGAATTCCTTCCTGTCCTATCTGAAGAAAAGACTGGGCAAACGCCCCCAATATGTCTGTGCCTTTGAATACACTGATACCGGATTGCTGCACTGTCATGCGATCATCATCGTTCCGTACCTGCTGGACATCCATGAGATCAACATCGAATGGGAACGTCTCGGCCAGGGCAAGATCGGGTACATCTATGGTCTGAAAGCGGTGAAAAGAGACGTCATCGAGGATGGGAAGCATATCAAGGTCTGGGAGTGGAAGTGGTCCAACCCCATGAACAAACCGAGGGACTGCAAGGAAAAGCATGGCGGGGCATACCTAGAGAAGTACCTCAAGAAAGCGGCATTCGCACAATCAGACCGCTACGAATCCCCTGCGATGGTCCATTCCCCATACTGGTCCTTCAATAAGAGATTCTGGACGTGTTCTCAGAAGCTCCGTCAGGAAGCAAAGATGATGATGGATGAGGAAGAGAAGGAAAAGAAACCTAATTCCTTCCGTTTCGCCGGAATCTACGACCGCTCCGTTTTCGCGGATATGGCCTCTGAGAACGATTCCACGGTCTACGCCTACTTCCGGTTCAATTCTCCCTATTGGTCCACATTCCACCCTGAATCCGTCGATTCTGAGGGGGGGGGGTGATCGATGATGTCCTATAACACTAAGCGTAATTCGGCGATCGCATATGCTGCCATCCCTGATCTGCAGCAAAGACAATGCCGGGTCTTTGCGATCATCGAGAAATATCCGAACGTTTCCCGTAATGACATCGCCCGCATAGCGAAGATGGAACCATACAACGTCTCCAGCCGCATCTGCGAGCTCTGCAACGAAGGATATATCAGACCTTCAGGGAAGAAGATGGATCACAGGACCAAACGCAGCGTCACCACATACGTCACGAAGGACTACGAGGAGGCTACAGCATGAAGATCCTTGTTCTCGACACCGAGACCACAGGTCTCGAAGGAGCTCCGGATGATCTTGTTTTAGATATCGGGATATCCGAGATAGATCTCGATACCGGTTCGGTTGAACCGTTCTATTCTTCCCTGATCGGATATCCGAAAGATGATATCGAGAAGAGGAAGGATTCATGGATCTTCAAGAATTCGGATCTTGAACCCTCGATGCTCATCGATGCACCGGGATTCTATGATGTATGGGATGAGCTCTGCAGGAAGCTCCGTGACAGGAAGGTCACATCGTACAATACTGCCTTCGACTTTGGAAAATTCCTCTTCAATACCCCGTGGAGCATGAGGGGGTGGTTCGATCTCCTTCCCGATCCGATGCTCGTAGCCACGGACGTCTGCAGGATCCCGAGCCCTTGGTACCCGGATGAGTACAAATGGCCGCGCCTTGAGGAAGCTTATGGGATCCTCTGTCCGGAGGATCCTGCAGGGATCAAAGGGGAACAGGCACACAGGGCATTGTCGGATTCGATGGTCGCAGGTCATGTTTTGCTGAAGCTGTTCGAGATGGGTGCATACCGTATCGATGGGAGCGAGGTGACGATATGATCGTTGAGAAACAATGCGGCCGTTGTGCCTTCGGTACTGATGGCGGCTGTCTACGTTCGGCGGATGTAGTCGCATTGGACTTGGACCCTGTGAATGAGTTATGTTCGGTCTACCGCCCTGTGGCCATGTCCCTGTCTGCATGGGACAAACGTCTGATCACCAACTGTCTAGGATACGGAGGCGTACCGGAAAACGCCCTGAAGATCATGAGGAAGATGACGGTAGCGGACCTGAAAGCATTATTCTTGAAAGAAGGGGACAGGATACTCCGCGGGTCCCTTCATGAGCCGGAGAAGAGAAGACTCACTCAGATGTATGTCTTGGATTGGGAGAAGATAGATGATTGGAGCTCTAAACTGGAGGGAGAGAGATGAAAACTGTGGAATTGACACCAGAGATGGTGAATTGGAAGGCAAGAGCACAGAAGGAAGAACAGAAATCGACTGCCCAGTACTTCTGGAAATGCTGCATGTGTGGAAGGACGATCGGCAACGATGAGTGGACAACACGTGGAAGGACCGAAAACGACCATATCTGCGAGGATTGTTTCTGGAAGATTATGAATTCCGATGATGAGAACGGTAAGGTTAATCATTCCGAAACAAAATCGGATTTTCGTTCGACAGTAAAGGGAGGTGAGAAAGAAATGGTAAGTGAATGGGAAGAACTTGAGAAGTTAACTAAAGAGGAGCTGATCATAGAGCTTGTCAAAGCAAGGACATGTTACAAAGGTCTCAGGGACACTATAGAAGATGAAAAAGTATGGCCATGGCCAGAGTCTTTGAGATATGAGGTCACGAACGAACCTGAATTCGGTAAGATCGTACCGGATGGATGGGCTGAGAAGATCGTTCTATACGGAGCTATGCATCCGCGCGATGGATGGTTTTACAGCAGCGATCTTGTCAACTACGGAATGGATCCTGATCAGGCTGACAGACTTTGCAGGAAAATGTATGCCGAAGGGACACTCAAGTTGCCAAAAGGGATTCAATTCTACGTTTCCGAAGGTGATTCTGAATGAAGCTCAGGCGGAAACCGGATTACGAGGCCGAAAGCATCAGGGTCACGGCGAACAAGATCGACAAACCCGAATATGTCCCCAAATCCAAAACCCATGGCGGCAATAGGACGACCGCCAAAGGCGATATTAAAATCGTGGTCAATTCTCAACATCCAGGTCAAGAGAGTGAATCTCGTCCTAAACCTGGAACCGTCCTACATGGCGACGATGATGTGATAATCGAGGCCAGATCCATTATCAAAGGAAGGAACAGGGATTCTGAAAGAAAAGAGATAGCCGTCGCCCGCCAAAGGGTGGAGATCTTCGGAAAACTCAGGAGGTTGCTTAGATGAGCTGTCTTTGTTCTACCTGTAAACACAGGGTCAAAGAGATACGTTTTGTCGGATTCTCCACTGTCGTATGGACGGGGAAGTACCAATGCGACAAGCAGTACCAAGAGCACGATTGGAAGCTCCGCAGGGATGAAGATGGCATTCTTCAGGATCTGTCAGAACCTACGACAGAAGGGTGCCATGATTACGCACCGTTGAGGTCAGGAGGGCAGACATCATTGGAGGCATTCGTATGAGTTGGCAGACAGATCTGAAGGATTGGCTGCCATTCCCCTGGTCATGCGATAACATGAAGGAACAAGGCCAGACGTCCAATGCATATGATGATCAAACGGCATTCTATTGCGAACGGTATCCCACACGCCGCATAATCGAGGAGGAGTGCGAAGGTATGGGGTGTCCCTGCTGCAAGCTCCACCATCATGATGAGTACATCATGGAGTTGATAGGATGAGCCCGTCCACAGTCATCGATGGACAGGCATCCGAATGTCCGTTCATCAAGGATCCTGTTACGATTTTCTGTATCTATGCGGGAGATTGCAACGGTCCCTGCGATAGCGTAATCGACATCCCTGAAGATGACAGGAAGGGAGGTGACGAATGATGACCGAGTACATTCCGGGATATGACCCGAAGGATGCTCTCTTCAGGGCACTGCAGGGACAGTTCAAAGGCGAGACCGACCGTGACCATTGGAGCGCAAAGGTGTCCATCGCCGAAGATCATGAGATCATCTTCGAAAAGGAGGTCTTCAATCAGAACGATCTCATAAAGATATGCGACGAATGTATCAACAGGATCTTCGATGAGAGAAAGGAATCCACATCGGAGGTTTTCATCTCGTATCATGAGGAATGGACGGCCTGCCCGTTCTCCCCTGAGGAGATGTTCGAGAAATATGAGACATGGGAACGCCAGCGTATCGCACGCGAGGAACATGAAAGGGCCAAAGAAGAGGCTAAACAGAAGCGTTTCGAGGCCTGGAAGGAGGCCGTTCAATGGGCCCGGGATAACGGTGCGAGAATCCGTCCGGGAAGATGCAGCAGGAAGACGATGATCTGCAGGGTCCACGAAGCGGGACTGGTGGACAAGTGGAATGAGAAGTGGTCCGATTTCATGATATCGTATAAAGAGCTCGAATGGTACGGACTTACATCGGAGAAAAGGAGATGACGCAATACTCTCTTGAGATGATGCCCCTCCAGGAGGATTGGAGGCCTAAACCGAAGGATTATCCGAAGGTCCGTGCATACAGGTTCTCCTCATCCTCCCCTGCCAATCTCGTCGACCAGGTCGCACTCACGACGGATCTGAAGAAATCGGAGTTTGTTGCTGCATCGATCCGTCTCGGGGCCCTTTTCGTCAGATTTGCAGG
>JAFSYZ010000125.1 GCA_017455785.1 Candidatus Methanomethylophilaceae archaeon | reverse complement strand
GTCTTTTAATACTCCGACGGGGATAAGGGTATCAGGGAAACCGAAAGACGATTTTGATAACCGATTAACTACGGTTAGTCGGTTATCAGTCGGAAACAGGCTTCCCTAGGAAGGAAAGCCATGCAAAAGATAGAAATCTGCGATTGCCTCAAGATGGCAATAGAACTGCACTGCGAGAAGAAAGGAATAGACATCGATTGGAGACTCATCGATGAGACCGCCGAGAATCAGATCCCGAGGGAATACATCCCGCTTCTGAGGATCACCTTCAAGCAGTGGAGCGATTACCTCAGTGTCGACGACTTCATCAGCACCAACGACACACTCAAGAGGAAATGGATCACGGTCTGCAATTCCAAGTTATTCTTCGAGCAGCAGCCCGTCAACGGGATGAAGAACGCCGTCCTCAATCTTCCCGAGATCAAGACGAAGGTCCCTGCTTACAGGGACAGGAGATTCGACATCAATCTCTATCAGAGGAACGAGACAGACACAAGACAGACAGACACACACACGCAGAGGGTGATCGCATGACCGTCCACGAGAGGATCGCCAAAGCGGTCAGCGTCATAGCAGCGACCGACTTCACAAAGTCCGGAAAGGTCACGGGCGGTGCGACCTACAACTTCATCCCCATCGGTCAGATCCTCCAGGCCGTCAGGAAGGCACACGCCGAGGCGGGTCTGTTCCTGACGATGGGTCCCCTGGAGTACGATGATGCGCACGGTGAGGGGATATTCACCCAGGACAGATGGACCAAGGCCCGCGGTCACTGCGAGGTCACTCTGAACGGTGCCGACGGTGACGGTGTATCGTTCACGGTCCCCTTCAACGTCCAGGACAATTCAGACAAACTGGACAATAAGATACTCACGAACATCGAGAGGCAGGCATACCGCCTGATATACGCCATCGATGAGGGTGACGGCACGGATCCCGAGACCGTATGGCATGAGGATGTCGTCCCGGTCTCCAAGCCAGTCAAGTCCAGGGCCGAGGGTGACAGGCGCGACAACGAGAGGGCACAGAGGAAGGAGAGGATCCTCAACGACATCATGGACCTCTATCTCGACAAGCAGAAGTTCGAGGCCACGTCCGCGAT
Source organism: Candidatus Methanomethylophilaceae archaeon (assembly GCA_017455785.1). GTDB lineage: Archaea > Thermoplasmatota > Thermoplasmata > Methanomassiliicoccales > Methanomethylophilaceae > Methanarcanum. The sequence continues at coordinate 18,583 of JAFSYZ010000125.1, read as the reverse complement.
CGTCAACGAGGAGCTGGAGAAGTTTGACAGTCCCAACCTCCAGAACCTGAACGCCGAGCGCCTTCAGGTAGTATGGGACCGCATCCAGAAGGAGGTGATGTGATGGCCGACGTAGGCGAGATATTCGCATCCGTGGGCAGGAACTACGGTTATGACAAGGTGACGGCGGAGTTCTCTCCTCTGAGGGACCTCAAGGTCACATGGAGGAGATCATACAAACTGGCGGACTTCAAGGTCTCCGACTACCTCGAGGATGCACCCGAGAGGGTCCTCAGGGACATGGCCAACAGCATCTTCGACAGGATCGTCGGCACCGACAATCCGTACTCGGAGGAAGCGATCGACTACTTCCTATCCGACGGGTTCCTGGAGAGGAACAGGAGGACCTACCTCAAGCGCATACAGAACGTGTTCGAGTCACGCGAGACCGAGGACGGTTACGTCATCGCATACGAGAGCGGTGATCCGCGCCGCGCTCTGGGAGTATCGGTACTGTTCAAGGTAATCTACGTCATCGACGGACTGAAAGGACACCCGATGGAGACGGACGCGGTCATGACCGGGAAGGCGGCCATCACGAAGGGCCGTGAGAACTTCGGCAAGGCCCCGAACAGCATGGAGGAGTCGGCCTCGTTGGTCGATTCCTTCAATGCCAAATGGAGGGAGAAGGCATGAGGTGCGTATACTGCGGATCATACGACTCCATCGCCAGCCTGGAGGGTGATCGCGGTGTTCGCGTAGGCGAATGTCAGGTCTGCGGAGAGGGCTATCACCGCAGACTGAACAGGGCGAAGAGGATCGAATACGAAATCTCACAGCTCCATCCCTTCGAACCCCGTCCCGCCTACGAGATACCTCAGGACGGCCAGGAGAACACGTACTACATCAAGTCCGTCCGCGACGGTGTCGGATGGGTCGAGAAGAGGATCAAGGGCACATACGCCCAGGCCAAGGAGACCGCCAGACAGGTCTCCAGGGACATCTACACCAAGGACAAGTACGGGAAGGAGAAGTACGTCGCGATAGAAGGGGACTGGCATGTGTTCGAGTTCTTCTATAACGGGAAGCCCATCGCCCCGGGATTCTACAAGGAGGAGTACATGCACAGGGGCGAGGAGAGGCGTATCCTATACGTCCGTCCGGTCAGGTTCCCACCGAAACCTACGTGCGGCGGCACCATCACCGTCTACGGATCCGCCGAGGAGATGAACAGGGAGAGCATCCAGAGACAGCGCGAGGTCTGGGAGTACAACCATGCCGTGAGCGTGAAGAGGATCCAGGAGGAATGGGCATGACCTACTATCGTATCTGGTCCAATCAGATCCGCGACACCCTGCTGTATTACAGTCTGGACAAGGCCATGGCGAGGGTCGCCGAGATCCTGGAGACGATGGGCGAACTGGATGAGGAACAGGCACGCGAGGTATCGGCAGGTCTCCACATCGTCAAGGAGGAGGGGGAACTGAATCCCCTCTTCGATGAGGACACCCAATCCCTCAGGAGGTCGAGGGTGATGCCGACCTGCATGAACTGCGGGTCCGTCATCGGGGAGAGCGGGATGTGCGTCACACTCTCCAACGGGAAGAGGATTTGCGAACAGTGCATCATGGAAGCGATGAACGACAGGCACGCGAGGGAGGTCTGAACATGACCATCACTAGGGAGATGATCCACGAGATCAAGGAGCTCCTGCTGAAGAACAAGGAGTACATCGAGAGCATCCTGCTCCTATCGGCCGATGAGCATCCTGATAACTTCATCTGGTACCTTCCAGAGCATATCAGCAGGCTCCACGATATATCGAGGTCCACCGACAGCATCTCCAGGATGCTGGCCACCGAACGCAAGAAACTGAGGGAACAGGAGGCGGAGGAATGATCCACGAACTAAGGATCCTACCCGAGTACTACGACGCCGTCATCAACGGCCTGAAGACGTTCGAGATCAGGAAGGACGACAGGGGGTACAGGGTGGGCGACACTCTCAGATTAAGGGAGTACGACCCCGACAAGGCGAAGTACACCAACCGCTCGACCAGGGTCATCGTCCACTATCTCCTGAGGTACGATGACGCACCGGGACTCATCAAGGAGGGCATGATCGTCATGGCGATAAGGAGGGCGGCATGATGGACGCGAGGGTATCCATCAACAACGACTCCCATACGAACGACTTCCACGTCGACAGGCACGTGAACGACGTCAAGTTGACCATATCGAGACGGGGGAGCGGTGCCGTAGCGGTCAACTTCCTGAAGCAGAGCACCGACATGGCGAGGATCACCAACATCACCGTGACGATGGACATCAACGAGACCATCATGCTCATACAGAAACTGGAGAGCACCCTGAACTCGTTCAGGACGGTGAGGACATGACAGACTGGAGTAAGTTGTCCACGATCCGCACGGCGATAAAGAGGTACATCGACAATTCGACCCAGGACTTCACGACCGAGGAGGTGGTATCCTCCCTCCAGTCCGAAGGCATCGAGACCTCATCGAACTTCTGTACGTCGGTGATCCGTTCGACCCCAGGCATAAGGCGCACGAATGACGGCAAGAAGCCAGCCACATGGGGGAAGGTCGAATGAGCATCATGCCGTTGACGGTCAGGGTATGGAAGGCGATCCTATTGACCGCCTCCCATCACTACTGCAGAGGATGGGAACGTCACGGCAAGGTCCCGAACGGACAGACCGTCGTCGTCGAGGGTGACGACGTCACGGTACACATCAAGCGCAGGATAGACAGGAAGGGGATATTTTGATAGAGTTCAGAGAAGGAGAGAGGATCAGGATCGAAGAGGCCAAGTCCAAGATGATCGTCACGGCCAAACGTCGCGCCGAGGAACTAATGGAGGAATAGGGATGACGTTCGAGGTAGGCAAGTGCTACTACGATGCCATTGGTCGTAAATGGCGGATTTGTCAGGAGATAAGGATGTGTCCCTGCGACAACGTGGTGGATGCCGTGAGGCAGATAAAGGCATGGGGTGCGCTATGAGCGAGTGGGGTTCATTCAGGGACAAAGGCACACAGGACATGGCCGTACTCCGTTCCAAGGCATTGGATGCCGTGAGGTACTTCCGGGATCCGTCGGCAAGGGAAGGGATGAACACGCACATCTTCGGCTATCCCTTCTCCGTCGTGGAGAACGGGAAGCTCATGGATTCCGATAACGTCAGATCCATGTCGAACAACATCATGCGCTCTCTCCAATACGGCGGTGGGGTGTACGATGGATTGTTGCATCTGACGTACAACGATTCCCACAACAATAAAAGACAGGGCGTGGGAGGGTCCGGCGGTGTGCTGATAGACGACGTTACGGACATCTTCATCCGCGGCGATATGCTGCACATCAAGGGCAGGGGTGACTACGGCAAGGGTGCGGTCCGTGAGTACAAGTACCACATCCAGAACGATCCCGGAGCCATCCAGCCGTACAACGAGAGGATAGGCCAGCAGACATTGGAGGCATGGTTATGAGAGCATGGCGCTTGGAGTATGGATTGGAATTACTCCAGAAGATTAACGACGATCCTGGGAGGGTTCCAAGCCACTACATTAAGCAGTTCGAGTACCAGAGGAGGGCGTTCCTCCGCTATAACGACCTATGGTATGATGGGCTTATCGAGGTCCACGAGGAAGAGGGCTACGGCAGGAAGACGTTGACGGTAACGGACAAGGGAAGGAGGATCCTCGAACTCGCAGAGCAGATGGAGGAAGTCTACACGGAGGGACGGACATGATAGCGCAGACCTCCCTCCAAGCCTATGACCGCGAGGGCATGAACTCCCTACGCACCGATGTGTACAACCTGATCCGCGAATGCAATATGCTGTCCAACAGGGACATAGCGAACATACTCCACAGGGAGCCGTCCACCATATCCGGCAGGACCAACGAACTGATGGAGGGCGGTTTCATCGTTCCGTGGGACACGAAGAAGGACCCCATCACAGGCAGGAAGGTCCAGGTATGGGAGGCGATAGCGTGAATCCCCTGGATCAGCCGATAACCTTCACCATCGGGAAGGAACATATCATCGACATCGGTGACGACAAGGTACGGGTCGAGATTGGTCTGACCTTACGGGAGTTCCTGGATGTCTGCGGAATCAAGATGCCGAAAGGGAGGAAGAAGGCATGAACCCACAACCGTCATACATCAACGTGATAGCACAGGGCGGTGGCATCAAGGTGTTGGAATACAACGGAGAATACCACATCAAGGGACTGGCGAGTCATACTATTGTGTTCCATGACGAGAATGAGTGGAATCTGTTCATGGCTGTGATGCAGATTGCGGATGCCAGGATCAACGGGGTGGAAGAATGACGGAATACTACAAAGTTTACCTAGACAACGGCAAGGCGTACATCGTGTCGAGTGGAATTCACAACATATGGGATGCGATGGAGGATATTCTGTCCCAGAGGACTATCAGACCTGTAGATGGTTTCGGTCTGATAGTCTGCTCGCACATCGCATTCATTAAGAAGATGGAATGAGGAGAGTGAAAGAATGACATGGAAATTGGAGACAGACTACGGCACGTTGGAGCTGCCACGTTTCGACTGCCTTATATGCTTCTCGAAGACACGCTTCATGTCCTGTAATATGTGTCCTGTGATGCAACATATCGAGCATAAGGCACATGACGAATGGACTAGGATATGGAACGAAGAGCAGGAGAAGAAGGAGGAGAAGGAATGACCGAACTGAAACCATGTCCGTTCTGCGGTGCAAAGGCGATGATAGTCTATTGTGTTCACGGCATTGGTGCGAATTGGGCGGTGGAATGTACTGACACACACGCCCATAGGATAGAGTTCAGCGGCCCACAGGAAGAAGTCATCAAGGAATGGAACAAGAGGGTAATATGATTACAGATATGGGGGAAGTTTCGATAGGATTAGATTGGGAGGAATAAGTATGAAAGTAAAACCATGTCCAACGTGTCATAAGAATTCCAAATTGGCTATAATATCAGGGTTTGAAAAAGATTCGTTGGCAATAGAATGTGAAAATTGTGGATTCTACATGGGATTGGAAACTAAATTACCTATCAATCCGCAAGAAATAATAGATGAATGGAACAGGAGAGTGACAGAATGATGGACTATAATTGGATAAGGGACAACCTCGGAGAGGTGAAGGTGCGCGAAGGCAAGATGTACATCGAACTCACAGAGGATGTGTACAGGATATTGCGCGATGCGATGGAGAATGAGGTGAAAGAATGACCGAAATTAAGATCACTATATGCAATGGCAGAATACCGACCAGAGCAGAGTGTGGGGAGATACGCAGGCTCGTGGATATGCTGGGTATAGCCTGTGGACAGGACAATGTGAGCATCACAGTGAATGGCAAAGAAGAGTGGGAGTTGTGAGAATGACCGACCCTACCAACACCCTACCCCAATCTGGTAGCGTGGCTTATAAAGAAAAGGTCATAGAGCAATGGAACAGGAGAGTGGGTGAATGAATGACGGAGGATTCGGGCCTTGGGTAGAGGGGCTGATTATGGCAGAGGAACACGATAGGAAAATACTGAAACCATGTCCGTTCTGTCAGAGTGATAACATCCAAGCGTTCGACATCGGCAGGACATTCGTGTTATATTGTTACGAATGTTGCTCATCGGGTCCAGAGGGTAAAACGCTGGAAGATGCGATAGAGAAGTGGAACAGGAGGGTCTGATGATCGACCTCTATGCCATCCTCTATGATGTATTGGACAACATCTACTATGCATTGTTGGCCGTAGTGGTCTGCGTGACGATATACGAGCTGATCATCATCCAATATTTTCGCGACGAAAGGATGGCGAGGAAGAAGTTGGATTCACTACGTAGGGTCAACGACATGAGCCTGCCACCGGGAAACGATCAAGATAAAGACAATGAAAGAAGGGATAAAGATGAATGATGAAGAGAGATGGAACGAGATAACCAAGAGATACATCGCCGTCATGAAGTACATGGCGGACGGTATCGACGCGAACTGCACGATGGACGACAACGATATGCACTCGGTCATCGACAACGTGATGATAGAGCTGACAAGGATCAAGGAGCTGTTAGAATGAGCATGGCAGAGAACTCGAGGGAGATGTACGCCAAGTACAGCACCAACTTCGATACGCTGAGGTTCAGGGTGTTCGACCTGATATGCAGGGATCCTGGTCTCGACGACCAGCAGATAGCCGACAGTCTGAACATCGAGATCAATTCGGTCACCGGGAGGGTCACCGAACTGAGGAAGGCGGGACTGGTCTCGACCGTACAATCGAAGAACAGGAAGGGGAACACCGCGAGGAGATCCTACCCCTGCTCTACATATAACGGCCCCGTCGATGAGCATACCGACGATGTGCCCGTCTGCTGACTAGGGCATCACCATCGTATCGCCAACGGCCTTTAGTGAGCGCATCCCAATGACTTTTTATCGGCCGTCCCTCCCCCGTATCCCAACGGGGGAGGTGTAAACCTACCAACTTTATTAATTAAGCAACTACCTTAATCTTATATTCCGAGACCCTGATTAGCACATACCTGTACATGAGGGTCAAACATGGCAAAAAGCACAGTTCTAACAGACGGTATCAGGGAGATCCCTGCCGAGGGATACATCGGCGGCATAATGCCCTCCGACATGCGCATAATCTACAAGCCCATCAACGAGCTGATACCCTACAAGAAGAATCCGAGGAAGAACGATGAGGCCTCGGAGAAGTTATCGAAACTGATAGAGAACAGGAAATTCCGTATCCCGATCCTGATAGACGGAAAGGGCACCATCATCGCCGGACATACGAGGCTCAAGGCATTGCAGCGTCTGAACTACACGGGGGAGGTGGCATGCATCATGATCGAGGACATGACCGATGAGGAGATCAGGGCATTCAGGCTCGAGGACAACAGGTCGCAGGAGTGGAGCGAGTGGGACGACCTGCTCCTGGATGAGGAGATCGGAGAGTTGGAGAGCCTCGGCATAGAGCCGATGGGATTCGTGAGGAACGAACCCATGGAGGTGGAGGACATCGAAGAGGACGATCCGCCCGAACCTCCGACCGAGGCGGAGACCAAGCCGGGAGATATGTACATCCTCGGGGACCATAGGCTCCTATGCGGCGATTCGACCAGCGAGAAGGACATGAATAGGCTGATGAAGGATGAGGAGGCCGACCTCATCGTCACGGATCCGCCGTATAACGTGGATTATTCGTCGAAGAACGAGATGCTGAACAGAGCCGATAAAGGGAACCGTGTCCAGACGCCGATAGAGAACGATAAGATGGACGATGAATCGTTCAAGGCATTCCTGACCGATGCCTTCTGCGCCATGTACGGCGCATTACGGAGGGGGGGGCGTACTATGTATGGCACGCGGACAGCGTTCGGAAAGAGTTCTCAGAGGCAATGGAGGCCAATGACATGAGCATACGCGAGGTATTGGTATGGGCGAAGAACGTCATGGTGCTCGGCAGGCAGGACTATCAACACAAGCATGAACCATGCCTATATGGATGGAAGGAGGGCCAGGCGCACTATTTCATCGACGACAGGACCAAGACGACCGTCTACGAGAACCCACCCGACATCGGGACCATGAGCAAGGAGGACATGAGGAAGCTCCTGCAGGAGATACTCGCGAACGTGGAGACGACGGTCATACACGAGAACAAACCGACGAAGAGCGACCTCCATCCGACCATGAAACCCGTCAAGCTGATCGCCCATCAGATAGTCAACTCATCAAGACCGGGAGAGATAGTCCTGGACCCGTTCGGAGGATCCGGGAGCACACTGATAGCCTGCGAGCACACGGGCAGACAGTGCAGGATGATGGAGCTCGACCCTCATTACTGCGACGTGATCGTACAGCGGTGGGAAGCACTCACAGGCAGGAAGGCCGAGAAGGTGGGTGCATGCTGATCCCGAGCTGCAGCAGAATCAACGAATTATCCCACGGCCACGGCATGAGGGTATTGGAATACGCAGGAGGCTACATCGTGCAGATGACAGGACATCCCGATATTCCGTTCCTCAACAAAGATGATTGGAATCTATTCATGGCCATTTTGAAAGTGGCGGATGCCAGGATCAACGGGGTGGAGGAATGACCGAACTGAAACCATGTCCGTTCTGCGGCAGGGATGCATATCTGAGGAACAGAGGGTACTGCTGGGAGGTCAGATGCGTCTCTATCGAATGCGATGCGGTGCAGAGGTCGGCGGATAGGAACGATGTTATAGAGAAGTGGAACAGGAGATCGGGACGATGACGGGCATAGAGCAACCCCTCTTTAGAGCGCAGGAGGGCATCAGGTGTTCGTCTTGCTTTTACTTCAAGATGGCCGAGACTATGCTGACAGGGGGGACCGTCCCTTTTTGTGATCGCAGAGAGAGGGCGATAGGATGGAATCCTACCCTGTTCATGTGCAGGGACTTCGGGGTCAACGACAGTGAACCGATCCAGGCCAAGATAGATTGGAGGTGGGGCAGGTGAACGAGCAGAACCTGCAACCTATCAAGAAGGGCGAGCTAACCAGTGAGGAAGCAAAGAGAAGAGGACACAATGGAGGGAAGGCCTCAGGTAAGGCACGGAGGGAGCGCAGAAGGTTCGAAGAGACCCTCCGCATCATGCTCACCCTACCCACCAAGCAGGGCAAGGTGACGGATGCCGCCAAGCTTAGGACCCTATCGAAGGACGAACTGGAATCGGCCAATCTCACAGTACAGGACAAGATCGTCGTCAGGCTGATAAACGAGGCCATGCGGGGCAACACCACGGCATACGAGATCATCAGGGACACCATCGGCGAGGATGCCAACCAGCAGACCGTCAGTCCGTTGGATAGACTGGCCCAGGTACTCGAGAAGTACGCGGAGGAAGACGATGACGAATGAGTCGATAGAGATCCTCCTGAGCGATGACCCCGTATCGAGGAAGAAGACCGTCAGATCGTTATCGAACACCGGATTCCTCAACGTATGGGAAGGGGCGGTCAGATCAGGGAAGACCGTCTATGCTCTAGTCGCGTTCTGCATCTACGTCATTCGTTCCCCTGAGACGACCTTCCTGCTGTCAGGAAGGACACTGCCGACGATAGAGAGGAACTGTATCCTCGGTGAATACGGGATCCTATCACTGATACCCGAGGCGGTTTATGGGAAGGTGGGCAACTCCACGGCGATAAGGTTCCCCGTCAAGAAGGGAGGGGACATCGTCAGGAAGACCATCTACGTCTCGGGTGCTGCGGATGTCAAGGCGTTCATGGCCCTTCGCGGTAATACATACGCGGGATGGTTCGCCGATGAGATCAATATGCACGATAAGAGGTTCGTGGAGGAAGCGTTCAACAGGACGGTTAAATCGTCCGACAGGAAGCACTTCCATACCCTGAACCCCGACAACCCGAACCATTGGTATTACAAGGAGTACCTGGACCGCTACGACGGCATGTCGAAGGAGGAGAGGAGAGAACTGGGGGGCTATCATTGGTGGCATTATACACCGACGGACAACCCGTCCCTCACGCCCCAGATGATAAGGGCCATGGAGCTCCAATATCCCAAAGGATCCTACCTCTATGACCGCTATATCCTCGGTCTCAGGTGCATGGCGGAAGGCCTTATCTATCCACAGGTGACCGATGCCATGTTCAGACCGTTCGAGGACATGAAGGACACCGAGGTCAGGTACTGCGCCATCGACTTCGGAGCCACCCACGCCACCGTCATGCTGTTCGGAGGGACCTTCAGGGGCAACCGTTACGACTGGCGCATCGTGGACGAATACTACGATGAGAACAGCGACAAGACGACGTATGACCATTATTGCGGGTTCCTCGACATGTGCAAGAGACTCGGTACGGACCCGAATAAGATCACGATAGCGATAGATCCCGCGGCCAAGGTACTCCGTCAGGAGTTCCTGAAGCACGGTCTGACGGTCATCAAGGCCAAGAACGACGTCAAGCCCGGGATAGAGTTCACCCGCGACATACTGTACAACGGGACCCTCATCCTATGCGACAGGTGCGTCAAGCTGCGCTCGCAGTTCAGTACCTACTCATGGGATCCGAAGGCCTCGGAGAGAGGGGACGAGAAACCGATCAAGCAGAACGATGATGCCGTCGACGCATTGCGTTACTTCGGATTCACGTTCATAAACCCATTAATCAGAACCAGGAGCATGAAATATGGAAAGAGCACCGATGATACGCATACAAGTGCCTGACGAACAGAACATAGACATAACCGAACCCGTCATCAAGAAGGCGTTCGATATATGGTACTCCTACCAGCCGAGATACAGGAAGCTCAAGGACTACTACCTCGGGGACCAGGAGATCAGCATGAAGAAGGACGGGGCGAAGATAACGACCAACATGTGCCGTTATACCGTCGACTCGATAGTGGGGTACATGGCAGGGAACCCGATCACCTACTCCTTCGATGAGGAAGGGGAAGGATCCTCCGACGCAGAACAGGTCATCGACCTCCTGAAGAAGCAGAACAGCCCTCAGACGGACAAGGATGTCCTGACATACATGTCGATATACGGCAGGGCCTTAAGGCTGGTCTATCACGATGATGACGATGCCCTGACGCCTAAGAGCACCGTACTGTCGCCCCTTCAGGCGTTCGTCGTCTACACCGGGACCGTGGAACCCGAGTCCATATTCGGAGTCACCGTTTACGGCCAACTGAACACCGAGGGGAAGGAGGAGTTCTATCTCACGGTATACACCAAATACGAGGTCCAGTACTGGTACGGGAAGGGCAAGGAAGGCCCCTGGTCCACCTATAAGGAATCACAGCCGCACAAGTTCGGAAGGGTCCCGTTGGTCGAGTACAAGAACAGCATGGAGTACATGGGTGACTTCGAGCAGATTATCAGTCTTCAGGACGCATACAACGCACTCATGTCGGACAGACAGGACGATAAGGACAGCTTCGCCAACGCCATGCTCATGCTCCAGGGTGTCGTACTCGGTACGGATCCGGATGAGATCAAGAAGGGCAAGAAGTTCCTGAAGGAGAATCAGATCCTCCAGCTCGATGAGGACGCACACGCGGAATATCTGACCAAGACCATGAACGAGGGCGATGTGCAGACCTACGCCAACGCTCTCATGAACGATATGCACAAGATCGCCAAGGTCCCGAATATGGCGGATGAGAACTTCGCCAACAATGCGTCAGGCGTGGCGATGCTGTACAAACTGTATGGGACCGAGATGCTGGCAGGCGACAAGGCGGTCAACTTCGCCAAGGGGGAGACCTATCTCTTCAAGTGCTACGACGCGGGACTCCACAACGGACTCGGATCCGTCGATTACCAGTCGAGGATAGACTACTCCGTGATGAAGCCCGTCTTCAGGTACAACGTGCCCACGGACATCTCATACGAGGCGCAGTCGTTGGCGACATACGCGGGAACTGGTATCGTGTCGAAGCGTACGCTCATGGAGGTGGCATCGATAGTCCAGGACCCCGACCTCGAGGAGCAGAGGCTGGCCGATGAGTACGACCAGTCCCTCCAGAGAGAGAAGACGATGTACAGGGATGAGTTCATCATCATGAAAGAGGACGAAGAGGACGAGGAAGAATGACACTAGACAAGCTGGACCGTCGGGACGTCATGGCGATGCAGTCGTCCGCGTCCGAAGCCCTTCCAGGTACCGTCAGGACGATGATGAGGGCGATGAGGAGGGCCGAGGTCAGATGTATCAAGACCATGGATGACATCCTCACCGCCTATCAGAAGCATGGCGGGTTCGAGACCAGGGCCGAGGCACGTACATGGCTGGAGACGAAGAGCGATCCGAAGACCATCGCAAGGCTCCGCAAGGAGGCGATGTCGATAAAGGATCCCGATGAGAGGAAGTTATTCCTCAACCGTCTCGACAGTCCGGCATATCGTTACCGTATGAAGAACAGGGAGGCGGTCATACAGTCGGCGAAGATAGCGGTCGCCGATGTCCGCCCTGATACGGCGAAGACCCTGGGGGTATCATGCTCCAAGGTCTACACCGAGTCGGAGCTCAGGACGGCGTACAACGTCCAGAGGACCGCCAACGTGGGCATCGACTTCACGATGGTCGATAAGTATGCCCTGAAGCAGGCGATGGACACCGATTACTCCCAGGTCTCGAAGTACGTCGCGGAGGAGTACGGTGACGAACTGGCGGCCAGGATCCAGGCGGGCATCCTATCGGGTGAATCGGTCGACAAGATGGCGAAGGGCATCGAGGAGATCACCGACGGGGAGTTATGGAAGTGCAAGCGTATCGCCCGTACAGAACTGTCCAAGGCGGCGAATAAAGGGTCATTGGATCAGATGGAGAAGTACGGCATCAAGAGGTTCGAGTTCGTCTGTACTCTAGATATAGAGAAGACATGCGACGTATGCGGGAACATGGACGGGAGGACCTACGACGTGGCCGATGCTCAACCAGGCGTCAACATGCCACCGATGCACCCGAACTGCCGTTGCCATATCGTGTCCTACATGACCAACGAGGCGAAGAGGAAGCTCCAGAGGACCTATCGGGATCCGAACACCGGGAAGCCCCAATCGGTACCGAGGGACATGACGTACAGGGAATGGATGAAGCAGTACGCCCCAGAGGAATACGCCAAGAGGTACGAAGGTCTGCAACATACCGAGAAGATGAGGATAGAACCCGTCAAGGCTGTCGAACCCGTCACGGATCCGAGAGCCATGAGGTACACTAAAGAGGCCGAGAAGGAACGTATCAACAACATGCACAACATGGAGATAGAGAGGGAACATGCGGTCAATATGGCCAGGAAGAGAGCCCTAAGCGATGCCCTCGATGACAACAGGATCACGAGAGAACAGTACAGGGCGGCCATGGACAAGGTGGAACTGTACGAGGAACAGCTCAACAACGGCGGGGCCGTCATCGACAGCAGTGCCTTCAATAAAGGCCTGGATCCCGTGGCCGTCAGGTCGATGGGTTCCAAGCCGACAGAGGAATGGTCAAGATGGAGCGAAGAGCACCCCGGATTCATGATCCGCGGAATCGCCAAGGACAAGGTGGAGTACAGAACGGTCGCGATGAACAGCACCGAACTCACAGAGGAGCAGATAATAGAGAAGCTGGCAGGCCCAGATAGGACAAGCGGGTCATGCGTATCGCAGGCCCTATCCTACATCGGGAACAAGGCAGGCATGGACGTGAAGGATTATCGCGGAGGCGAATCGCGTCGGTTATTCGCAAGCGGTGGATGGTATAATGTCATGAGGGCCACGAGTCCGATGGAATATATAGGCGTCAGTGAGAGCAAGAAACTCCTGAAGGCCATGGAACCAGGGAAGGAGTATTTCTTCATATCTGGGAGGCACTGCGCGATCACCCGCATGGGAGCAGAAGGACCAGAATACCTGGAGCTTCAGGATATGATAGGAAATAACGGATGGAAGAAATTCGACTTCACTCGTGGACACAACACTCTTCGCGAACGCTTCGGAGTCAGTGGGAGGTCAATGGGAGGAATGGTCGATATACAGGAGATAGAGAACAGAGAGGACATCCTGGAGACATTAGGATATATTAACACAGAGGCCGATAAGATGAAGATGGGTGCAGGAGGCGGTATCAAATGAGCTATTCGGAAGAGGAGGCGAAGGAGTTCCGTAAATTGGAGCATGAGAAGTTGGATCCGTCATGTACGGTGGAGTGGGTGTTCCCCGAGTTCGGCACTCCGGTCCTGACGTTCGACCGCATAACCTACTACAACGCATACGCCGACCGTGATGAATTGTCTCCCGAACAGATCAGAATCCTCAGACGTGAGGGACCGTTCGGATGCCCTGAGTTCTAAAAGGGGAAGTGAAGGGCGAGAGACCTCCCGCCCTGGAGGTAGATGCTCCGATACAGTCATCTTCACACGCCAATTTAAAGTTATCACCTTAACTTTTCACGAGTTTATTTAAATTATTAACGACATCGCCTCAATACCTATACATGAGGGTCAAACATGGCAACAGAGGGCGAGACATCGGAACAGGTCACCGGGACGGATCCCATCGAGACATCCACGGAGCCGAAGACATTCACCTATACCCAAGAGCAACTCAATGCAATCATAGAATCGAGACTGAACCGCGAGCGTGCGAAGCTGGAAAAAGAGAGACACGACGCAGAGGCTGAACGCGCGGAAGCGGAGAGGATCGCGAAGCTTGAAGGCGAAGAGAGGATAAAGGCCGAATACGAGGGGAAGCTGAGCAAGGCCACCAAGGAACGCGACGACATAACCAAGCAGTTGCGTCTGACGGAGGCGAGGTCAGAACTGGCTTCAGCGGGACTCGATCAGGCACTCGCGGAAAGGATCGTCGGGAAGACTCTCGAGGAGACTAAGGCCAATGTCGATGCCATCAAACAAGCCGTCGAAGCAGAGGCCACCAAAAGGGTCAATGCTCAGGCGGCAAAAGGTAATCCCGGCAATCCGACAGGATCGGGCAGCGGATCCACATCCGTACTCGATATAATGATGAGAGGAGCCGGACTCAAATAAATCATAAAGTGATAGAATGGCAACAGGCTCATATTCAGCAGCTGATAATGCGGCGAACTCGATCACCGCGATTAAGGAGGCCCTGTCGGCAGTAGCAGACAATGTATTCAAGGCAGAGGCCAAGACGAACGTACTCACGCCTAACCCCGCACTCGTGCGCGGATTCCAGATGGCGAAGACAGGACAGATCAGTACCATCACAATGGACGGTCTCGGAGACTACGACAAGCAGAAAGGTTATCCGAACGGTTCAGTCACACTCGGATGGACTGACTATACGCTTGCGAACGACAGGGCAAGGATGTTCAACATCGATGCTCTCGACATCATGCAGGAGAAGGGAATGCTTGAGGCATCCTATGTACTCTCCGAGTTCATGAGACAGAAGGTCATCCCTGAGATTGACGCTGTCAACATCGCAGCGGTCGCTCAGGCTGTCATCGCCAACCAGGGAACCGTCACATCAGGTGTAGGACACAACATCGAGTACGGTTACACACCCGCAGCAGCCACCTTCCTCGGAAAGATCACTGCCGCACTGAACACGATCAAGAACGAGACCGGGCTTGAGACGGGATTCACTATCTTCATCAATGCAGCATACAGGAACATCCTCGAGAGTTCCACCGAAGTCACCAAGATGAAGAACGTATCGACCCTCAGCGGAGTCGATGTCGGTATCCCCAAGATCAATGGCGAGCCTGTGGTCTATGTCCCTTCAACAAGGATGTTCACCAAACTCGACCTTGCAGACGGATACACCAACGGAGAGACGGACGGAGGATTTGCAAAGGCAGCCTCTGGCGGTAAGGATCTCGTCGCTCTGATCGTAGCTAAAGACTGCGCTCAGGCCATCAATGCCTACCAGATGACCAAGATCATCCCGGCATCCGAGAACCAGTCCTCTGACGGAACGATCATCGCATTCCGTGCCTACTTCGACTGTATAGTACCGACCAACAAGAGGGACGGCTGCTACGCAATCGTGAAGGACGCGAACGCATAAACCCATCATAATCTCGAGGGGATACGGGTTAGATCCCGTATTCTCTCATACCCGATTTTAGCACGAACCTTTAATTTTAATACTGTCAGCTTTATTCACTATATATGTCGGAAAGTGACGACCTACGCCGCATGTCAATCATCAGGCTCAGACCTCAGACTAAGGGGATGAAGGACGACCATATCATTGGGATCCTACACATGGCCTCCAGCTTCTATGAGGAGTACACGAGGACAGAGGATACTGGTGCTGATCTAGATGCTCTGATCGTCGATATAGCGACGATTGACATCAATATGGCCGGTGCAGAGGGTACATCGTCTGCTAATGAGGGTGGGATCTCCCGTACTTGGTCCAGGTTGCCTGATGACGTTCGTAGTCGCCTCAATGCAAGACGTAGGATGATAGGCGTATGATTCCACTACAATCTAGGAGTTCGACATATAAGTGGATGAAGCGCACACTTCCGACAGCCAGCTCATCCCGTGGAGTAGCCAAAGCGACGTATGCGGACAAGGGACCCATATCTATCACAGCGTACGTTGAGACCAGCGCAGAGGCCCAACAGCTTCACGGTATCACCGACGGTACATTATTCATAGGGTATACTCAACACACACATCTGTCCGTCGGTGATAGGCTGGCATTCAACGGTAGGACCTACGAGATACTATCCGTCATACCTCACACGACCCCGGGATCGAAGATCACGTTCAAAGAGGTGAAATGATGTCCGATACAGTGACCATTGAGGGGATGGAGACTCTGGTGCATGTTCTAGAGAAGATCCCGGAAGAGACGGAACGCGCTCTGACCGATGCTGCTGGAAGGATCGGGATAATGGTAGCGGATACTGCGAAGAACATGGTCAATAACCGTACGGGAAGACTGGCGAACAGCATCCGCTCCAGTGACCCGGAAGTGGCGGAAGACGGGGTGATAACCGTCACCATAGGTACTAACGTGGAGTATGCCCCGTACGTCGAATTTGGAACAGGATGGAGGGGAGCGCAGAGCGAATACAACTATCTGTATCCCGTCGAAGGACTGACATTCACATCCAAGAAGCATTGGGGACGTTGGCAGGATGAGAAGGGTGAATGGCACGTAGGAGGTCCGATGCCAGCTCAGGCTCCGCTCAGACGTGCGTTGGCTGCAAACAAGATTGTCGCTTCTGACCTCGTATATCAAGCAATCAAGGAGATATTATGATAACAAATCTAGACCAACTGATAGGACTCACGAAGACCGTGAGCAACTTCGATGAACGCGTATATCGCGGATGGCCGGAAGCAAAGCCCGAGTCTCCTTTTGCTATCGTCACGACGGTCGCCAATGTCACCAATTACCAATACGACCAAGAGGAGATCATCGCTGATCTGACATATCAGGTCGATATATTTGCTGACGATCCCGCAGAAGCTGAGGATCTAGCTTCGGATGTAAGCAATCTTTTTAACCGCTATGGCATTATAAGGAGTGGCTATTTTGACGGTTTTGAACCGTCGGAAGGTCTGCGTCGTGTCACAATCAACTTCCGTGTGTCTCTCGATAAGCGCGGAAACACCTACTAGTAGAGGGTACGAATATGACAACCGAAGCAGTCACTTCAAAGGACGCTAAATTATACGTCAACACAGCAGCCTCTGGCGATGCTGTCTGGACGCAGATCAAGGAGATGAAGACCTATCCGAACATCGGTGAGGGCAACATGCAGAGGCTCGATGCAACACACCTCGAGTCATCGACTAAAGAGTACATCAAGGACATCCCGGATATGCCCGACCTCGAGTTCACATTCAACGCTATGCCTGGGGACGCTACCAACTCCAACCTTGCACTTCTGAGGGATACTCTCGATCCGACTAAGGCATATGAGTTCAAGCTTGAGATACCGCTGCTCAAGACGCAGATGCGCATCACAGCCGACTGGTCCTACAATATCACCAACGGTGGTGTATCCCAGATCCCGGAGATCAGTCTCCAGCTGGCAGGAAGGACGGCCATGGTGATGGAAGCCATTCCGACCCAGGTATCCAGTCCGTGAGGTGAACCCGGATGATCGTCGAAAAGAACGGACGCACCTATGAGTTCACATTCGATGTGAGGAAGGCTATCGAGCTTGAGGAGAACGGATTCAACATCTTCAAGGGACTGACCTCGATGACAGATGACGGAGCGGTATCGCTGGTCAATGTCAGTAAGGTATGTTCCGCACTGTTGGGATATTCTCTCCCCGAGCTTGCGGATATGGGATTCACTCTCAGGGATCTAACGGGTAAGAATGGACTTATCCTCAAGGTCATCGATGAGTCCGATTTTTTCTCGGGCATGAGCAGTGGGCCTACATCAGAGGAGTCTATGGCGGAGGGAATCTCCGCGACAGAATGAAGCACCTGCGCATGTCGATGGGGTTGCCCGAACTCGATCCTAACGATGTACTGGAGGCTCTGAAGATCAGACACCTTCGGGAACTCGATAGTAAGAGATACGATGCGGTGACCCTCATCGGCATGGTACATCTGGCCATCGAAGGCGGTGAACCGCTGAAAGCGATGTCACACCTATACAGCAAGCAGGAGCTGGATAGTATCGCGAAAGCGAAAGAAGAGGCAGAGGAGCGTAGGAAGCAGGAACAGTTACTCCGTACGCTCGAGATGTACGCCATAAGTAAGGGATTGGGATTGAATGACAGACGCAGCCACGATTGATTATCTGAACATCCAGATCCGTATGATGACCGAAGGCTTCAAAGAAGCCGTGGAAGAAGTCCAGGACGGTCTCGAAGAGATTCAGGATGAGGTCGAGGAGACCAGTGATGTTTTTGATGATATGGACTCGAGAGCGGGTGAAATCGGTAACGGTATCGGTGTGACACTCGGAAGATTATCGCCTAAGTTCGGTAAGTTAAGACAGTCGATCAAACAGATAACGACAGCATTCGGAGAAGCGGGGAACGCATCGAAGCTGGCGACAACGGCTATGGCCGCATCCATTGCTGCGGTAGCTGCTGGAGCT
>JAFSYZ010000019.1 GCA_017455785.1 Candidatus Methanomethylophilaceae archaeon | reverse complement strand
GTTGAGAACGTATTTCAGAATTGCTTAAGATTCGATTCTCACACGGATGTCTTCATTCTTTGATTTCGACCAGATGTGGTGTCGATATCAAGTCCTTGATAGAGACTGTATCGAGATAGCCGTTGATCATCTCGTCAAGTTTCTTCCACATAGGCAGGGTTCTACACTGGGCCGCACGTTCGCAAGGGGTGCTGCCATTCTCCAGACAGGCCACGGTGCATATGGATCCTTCGGTCAACCTCAGTATCTTCCCGACCATGCATTCCTCCGGTGGTATGTTCAGCTCGTATCCTCCGCCCTTGCCATGGCTACCTGATACGATCCCTCCTTTGACGAGCACAGGCATTATCGATTCCATGTACTTGAGGGAGATTCCCTGTCTTTCAGCGATGTCCTTGAGGGGCACCCTGGGCCCGCCATAGTTGTCGGCGAGGTCCAGGAGCACCCTGAGTGCGTATCTGCCCCTTGTGGAAATGAATGTTCCCAATTCCTCACTCCTGGAAGAGTGCCGTTGACAGGTACCTCTCACCGGTATCCGCCAGCAACGCCACGATGTTGCGTCCCGCGTTCTCCGGCTTCTTGGCCTCCTGTATCGCGGCCCACAGTGATGCACCGGATGATATACCGACCAATATACCTTCCTTTCTGCCGATCGTCCTGGATGTCTCGAATGCATCCTCATCCACCACTGCTGTTATGGAATCGATGATCTCCCTGTCCAAGGTATCGGGAACGAATCCTGCGCCGATTCCTTGTATCTTGTGTGCTCCAGCATGTCCCTCTGACAGGACGGGTGAGGACTTCGGTTCCACGGCCACGATCCTGACGTCCTTGTTCTTGGACTTGAGGAATTTGCCAACACCGGTGATGGTACCGCCGGTACCTACTCCGGCCACGAACACATCGACCTTCCCGTCCAGGTCCCTGTAGATCTCAGGTCCGGTGTGTTCGAAGTGGGCCTTAGGATTTGCAGGGTTGACGAACTGTCCCAGTATGATAGCGTTGGGGATCTCCTTGGCCAGTTCGTCAGCCTTGGCTATTGCGCCCTTCATTCCCTTGGCGCCTTCCGTCAGCACGAGTTCCGCACCGTATGCCTTCATGATCTTCCTGCGTTCCACGGACATTGTCTCGGGCATGGTGATGATTATCCTGTATCCCTTGGCGGTGGCGATGGATGAGAGTCCGATTCCCGTGTTACCGGATGTGGGTTCAATGATCACACTTCCTTCCTTCAGGATACCTTTCTCTTCCGCTTCCTCGATCATCGACAGTGCGATCCTGTCCTTCACCGAACCGGATGGATTGAACGACTCCAGTTTAACGTAGAGGTTCGCCTTCAGTCCGAATTCCTTCTCGATCTTGGTCACACGGACCAACGGGGTGTTGCCTATGGTCTGTTCTATGGAGGTAAATGCTGCCATCTTTACACCTTCTTGAATCCCTGTTCCAGGTCTGCGATGATATCGTCGATGTTCTCGGTACCTATGGAGAGACGGATCGTGTTCGGTTTGATTCCTGCTTTTATCAGATCCTCCTCGTTGAGCTGCGAGTGTGTTGTTGATGCCGGATGGATAACCAGTGATTTCACATCGGCCACATTTGCTAGCAATGAGAAGAGCTTCAATGATTCGGTGAACTTCTTCGCCTCTTCCGCTCCGCCTTTGATCTCGAACGTGAATATCGACCCGGCGCCTTCCGGATAGTATTTCTTGTACAGCTTGGCCTGTTTTCCCTTAGCGAGTGACGGATGGTTGACCTTCTCCACCTTGGGGTGCTTGCTCAGGTACTCCACGACCTTCAGAGCGTTCTCCGTGTGGCGTTCAACACGCAATGAGAGTGTTTCCAATCCGAGCAGCAGGAGGAACGAGTTGAACGGTGAGATCACCGCTCCCTCATCCCTCATGATGGTCGTCCTGATCTTGGTGACGAATGCCGCCTTGCCGACAGCATCCGTGAACACCACACCGTGGTATGACGGGTTGGGCTTTGACAGTCCAGGGAACTTATCGTTGGCGGCCCAGTCGAAGTTGCCGCTATCGACGATCACACCTCCCATCGCGACACCGTGTCCTCCGATGAACTTGGTCGCGGAGTGCACCACTATGTCCGCACCGTACTCGATCGGTCTGAGCTTGTACGGCGAGGTGAACGTGCTGTCGACGATCAGTGGGATGCCGTGGGCATGCGCCACCTTGGCGATGCCCTCGATATCTGCCACATCGGAATTGGGATTACCTAGTGTCTCTACGTACAGCAGTTTGGTGTTCTCCTTGATCTCCTTCTCGAAGTTCTTGGGGTCGGATGGGTCCACGAAGGTTGTTTCTATCCCCTGGTCGCGGAGTGTGTTGTCGAACAGGTTGTAAGTTCCTCCGTAGATGTTCCTCGACGATACTATGTGATCACCTGAGAGTGCGATGTTCTTCACAGAATAGGATATCGCAGCGGATCCGGAAGAGGTGGCGAGCGCAGCCACACCTCCTTCCAGTGCCGCGATCCTCTCCTCGAAGACGCTCGATGTGGGATTCATCAGTCTTGTGTATATGTTTCCAGGCTCAGTAAGAGCGAACCTTCCCGCCGCCTGTGCGGAGTTCTTGAAAACATATGAAGTGGTCATGTATATCGGTACGGCCCTGGCATCGGTCGCCGGATCCGGCTTCTCCTGTCCTGCATGTACCTGCAGTGTCTCGAACTTGTATTTTCTGGCTGTCATTCGGATATCTCCTATGCCAACGGCTATGCTGAGGTCGTATATTAACCTACCTATTTAGTTGGTAGGTAGATATAAATATGGTATTGGCATCAACTTTCCCGTTAAGATGCCGATAAAAATTCCGGATACATTGCCTGCCTATGCCGAATTGGCGAAAGAGAACATCTTCGTCATGGATGAGGGAAGGGCCTTCAGACAGGACATCCGTCCTTTGAGGATTGCCATCCTGAACCTAATGCCAACGAAGAAGAGTACTGAGTTGCAGTTGTTGAGAATGCTTAGTAATACACCTTTACAAATAGATATCACTCTAGTCATACCCGCCAGCCACGAGAGCACCCACACCTCACATGAATATCTGGAAAGATTCTACAAGCGTTTCACGGAGATCGAGGACGAATGTTTCGATGGACTGATCGTGACAGGTGCTCCTTTAGAGAAGATAGAATATGAACAGGTAGATTATTGGGAGGAGCTCTGTAGGATTTTCGATTGGGCGGAAACACACGTCTTCTCCACTCTTTACATCTGTTGGGCATCCTTGGCGGGACTCTATCATCATTACGGCATCGAGAAGGTACAGTTCCCTGAGAAGAGATCGGGCATCTATGTATACAAAAATCTTGAGCCCACAGAACCCCTCATGAGGGGATTGGATGATGTTTTCAGGATGCCGCAGTCAAGATATGCCACTGTCAGAAGGGAGGAGATCGATGCGATCGATGACCTGAAGATCGTTGCCGATTCGGATGACGGCGACCTCGGGATAATCATCTCGAACAAGGGCAGGATATTCATCACAGGTCATCTGGAGTACGATAGGAGCACCCTGAACGATGAGTACAACAGGGATGTGGGCAAAGGATTGGGTCCGAAGGAACCTGAGAACTATTACGACGAGGGCACACCCGTCCTCACCTGGCGCAGTTACGCCACACTGATTTTCACTAATTGGGTGAACTATTACGTCTACCAGTGCACACCATTCGATATCAACGAAGTGAGAACAACAAAGGAGAACATGATATGAGCAGCGACAGCAAAGGAGCGATCTTCCTGGACAACGCATCCACGACGGCCATGAGGAAGGAGACATTGGATGCGATGACACCCTATTTCCTCGAGGATTACGGGAATCCTTCCAGTATCCATTCCATGGGTCGTACCCCGAGGGACGCCTGTAACCATGTGAGGGAGATAATTGGAAGGATAATCAACGCCGCTCCGGAGGAGATCTATTTCACATCCGGAGGGACGGAGTCCGACAATTGGGTATTGACATCCGCGGCGAGGAAGGCAGGCAAGGGGAAGAACATCGTGATCTCCACCATCGAGCATCATGCCATCATCGAGACCGCAGAGGCACTGGAGAAGGACGGTTACACCATCAGACGTGCACCTGTGGATGCGGACGGGATAATCGATTTGGATAAACTGAAGGAGCTGGTGGATGAGAACACCGCATTGGTATCCGTTATGACCGCGAACAACGAGATCGGTTCCATACAACCTCTGAAGGAGATCGCCGCCATAGCACATTCCAAAGGCGCGTTGTTCCACACGGATGCAGTCCAGGCCATGTGCCATATCCCCATAGATGTCAAGGAGATGGGAATAGACCTGCTGAGTGCCAGCGGACACAAGTTCGGAGGTCCGAAGGGTGTGGGCTTCCTCTTCATGAGGAGAGGTGTCAGACTCGAACCGTTCATGCGCGGAGGGGCGCAGGAGGAAGGGAAGAGAGCAGGTACCACCAATGTTCCCGGTATCGTAGGCATGGGCAAAGCAGCGGAATTGGAATCCGCGGATATGGAGGAGAAGATGTCCAAGATATCCGAGCTGAGGGATCATGCGATCGAACGTATCGAGAAGGAGATACCGTTCAGCAAACTGAACGGTCACCGCACCAAGAGGCTACCCGGAAATGTCAATTTCAGTTTCAGGTTCGTCGAGGGGGAATCGTTGCTGATGATCATGAACATGAACGGCATCTGTGTGTCCACAGGTTCCGCATGTGCATCAGGTTCATTGGACCCGTCGCATGTTCTTCTGGCGATAGGTCTTCCGCACGAGATCGCTCACGGTTCCGTGAGGATGTCGCTGTCGGACAGGAATACATTAGAGGAGATAGACAAGGCGGTCGATGTGCTGAAATCGGCCTTGGAGAAACTGAGGTCCATGTCGCCGCTGTATGAGGATTACGTTAAGAAGGAGAGGTGCAAGGATGTCATATGACGGAGTGTACAGCGAGAAGGTAATGGACCATTTCATGAACCCTAGGAATGTGGGTGAGATAGAGGATGCTTCAGGTGTAGGCACCGTAGGTAATGCCAAGTGCGGTGATATCATGAGGATATATCTGGACATCGACGATAACGGGGTCATCCAGGACTGCAAGTTCAAGACGTTCGGATGCGGTGCTGCGGTTGCCACCAGCAGCATGGCCACCGAGATGGTGAAGGGAAAGACCGTTCAGGAGGCGCTGCAGGTTACCAACAAGGCAGTTATGGAGGCGTTGGACGGACTTCCACAGGTGAAGATCCATTGTTCATTGCTCGCTGAGGAGGCCATACATGCCGCCCTTTGGGATTATGCCGAGAAGAACGGCATAACCATCGAGGGACTGAAGAAGCCTAAACACGACATAAACGATTGAGACCATGGGGCATATGCCCCATCTTCCATTTACACAAATTTTAAATATAAAATCAGTTAGTACTTCGTATCATTCATAAAGAAGGGATTACGAATGGCTAAGAAACAGTTCAAGACGGAATCCAAGCAGTTATTGAATCTGATGATCAATTCGATCTACACCCACAGGGAGATCTTCCTGAGGGAGATCATCTCCAACGCATCCGATGCGATTGACAAGTTACTTTACAAATCGATCACCGAGCCTGATGTCCCTGTATCCAGGGAGGATTTGAAGATCAGTGTCTCCATCGATAAGGATGCAAGGACCATCACCGTGTCCGATAACGGTATCGGTATGAGCAAGGAGGACCTGGATACCAATCTCGGTGTCATCGCCCACAGCGGTTCATCCGAGTTCAAGAAGGGTATCGAATCCAACGATGTGGACATCATAGGTCAGTTCGGTGTCGGTTTCTATTCCGCGTTCCTGGTCTCGGACAAGGTCACCGTAAGGACCAAGGCATACGGTTCCGACCAGGCGTACCAGTGGACCAGTGAGGGTTCCGACGGTTATTCGATCAAGGAGTGCGAGAAGGACTCCTGGGGTACCGATGTCATCATGCACATACGTGAGGACAATGAGGAAGAGGATTACAGTGAGTACCTCAGCAGTTACATGATCGAGGATCTGATCAAGAAATACTCCGATTACGTGAGATGGCCGATCCACATGATGCTCGAAAAGGGTGCTATGGAGGAGACCGGGGAGAAGGATGAGAACGGTGAGCCTAAGAAGGAGTGGAGGACACACGTCGAAGATACCGTGGTCAACAGCATGGTCCCCATCTGGCAGCGCCCTAAGAAGGATGTCAGCGACGATGACTGTAAAGCATTCTACAAGGAGAAGTTCCATGACTTCGAGGATCCTGTCTCGGTCATAAGGGTGAACGCCGAGGGTGCGGTATCATACAAGGCGATGCTGTTCGTGCCTAAAGTGGCACCGTACAACTTCTACAGCAGGGACTTCGAGCCCGGATTGCAGCTGTACTCATCAGGAGTCCTGATCATGGACAAGTGCAAGGATGTCCTGCCTGATTGCTTCAGGTTCGTCCGCGGTATCGTGGATTCGCCGGATATTTCACTGAACATCTCCAGGGAGATGCTGCAGCACGACCGTCAGCTGCAGATGATCAAGAGCAATCTGGAGAAGAAGATCAAGGCGGAACTGTCACGTCTCCTCAAGGACGACAGGGAATCCTATGAAGCGTTCTACAAGAGTTTCGGACCCCAGCTGAAGTACGGTGTAGTGGACGGATTCGGTGCCAATGCTGAATTGCTGAAGGACCTGATCATGCTGCATTCCTATGACATGGACAAGTTGGTCACGTTCAAGGAGTACGTCGAGGCGATGCCAAATGGTCAGGACAGGATATACTACGCTTCGGCTGACAGCATCGCACGTGCGAAACAGCTGCCTCAGAACGAGCAGATCAGGGAGAAGGGATACGACATCCTCCTAATGTCAGAGGAGGTGGACGATTTCATGATCCGTACCCTGAGGTCATATGAGGAGAAGCAG
This sequence comes from Candidatus Methanomethylophilaceae archaeon, assembly GCA_017455785.1. Lineage (GTDB taxonomy): Archaea > Thermoplasmatota > Thermoplasmata > Methanomassiliicoccales > Methanomethylophilaceae > Methanarcanum. Next base: position 2,015 of record JAFSYZ010000019.1, on the reverse strand, counting down.
TTCTGCGATGTGACCGGTTCCGATCTGGGATTGGAGACGGAAGAGGAGAAGAAGGAATCCGATGCGAAGGAGGAGAGTGAGAAGGAGACCCTCGATTTCATCAAGGATGCATTGGGTGACAAGGTCGAGAAGGTCAGGCTCTCAAGGAAACTGAAGTCGCATGCGGTGTGCCTCACCACCGACGGAGAGATCTCCCTGGAGATGGAGAAGTACTTCGCAAGCGTCCCCGGGACCGATATGGGGGACATCCCGAAGGCGAAACGTGTACTGGAGATCAACGCCGACCACCCGATATATCAGGTCCTGAAGGATACCATCGCCAACGACAAGGAGAAGGCGAAGACTATGGCCGAGGTCATGTACGGACAGGCACTGCTGATCGCAGGGATGCCGATCGATGACGTCCTCGATTATTCCGACAAGGTCTTCGGTCTGTTCTGAAACATCTGGGGCAACGTGCGACCGCACGCCCCCATATCTTATATTTGTAGAATTGATGATAAAAAAGGTTTGAAGTGGCGAAGCCACTTCAAGGAATTCATTCCTCTTCTGCTTTCTTGTCAGCTGCCTTGAGCTTTCCGATCGCCCTGGCGATGAGGAGTGTTGCGATGACCGCGATAACTGTGACGATCATTGCGTATGCCACAAGACCGGGGATGGTTCCGTCTGCTCCGAGGAACTCCGCGATGATTGCCTTGATGGCCTCATTCCATGCCAGCGCAGCAACGAGTCCGAAAGCTGCAGTGATGAGAGCAGCGGTGGTCTCAAGAAGCTGAATCTTGAATGTGTTGTCTGCCATTTATGACACCTTGGCGTGTAAATGTTCTGAAAAGCATAAAAAACCATTGCTCGAAAATACAGATTTCGTAGCGATAAGGAACTATGCTGGGTATTGTGAATGATATCTATCAGATAACGTATCGAGTACGATGACGGTCAGTTATAGATATGAAAAGCCCCATATCTTTACTGTGGCAATGTACATCGATCCCAAAGAGAAGAAGATGGCCCTTGTGGTCATCGACGTTCAGAAGAAGTTTGTCATTACAACACATGAGGATAAGGAACTATCATATTATTCCAAGTTGAGGAACATCAACAAGCTGGCCGAGATGTTCAGGAAGGCAGGTAAGCCTGTTATCTTCGTCAAGTTCATCGGCGGCGCCGATCACGGATTATACACCGGTGAGGACAAGGACGAGATATACGACGAGATCAAGGTCGAGCCCACGGATATCATTGTCGACAAAGGACACATGAATTCCTTCAAGGACAGCGGTCTCGATAAGGCCGTCAAGGATAATGGCTGCGATGCCGTCCTCCTTTGCGGTACGGTCACGGAGTATTGCGTGATGTCCACTTATTACGCAGCATTCGATTACGATCTGACACCGTACATAGCGAAGGACGCCTGTGTCTCCACACAGGAGTACAAGAACGACGCTGCCTATCAGCTGGTCAAAGCGTTGGATCTGAAACAGGTATCGGATTATCTGGAAGGGAAGTCCACAGAGGTATCAAAGGGCCACTGAACCATTTGTGGCGAACACCGTCTCGTCGACTTTGATGTCCTTTCCGGACATCTTCACTCTTTCATTGACGATCCTTGAGAGTATGTTGCAACAGGGGATCTGCATTCTCAGGACGTTGATGACACGGATGTTGTTGTTCGCTATGATCGCATCGATCTTCTCGAATCTGTCTATAGGGTCGAGCTTAGGACACCCTATGATCAGTGCCGCATCTCTAGAGAAACGTCCCTTGAATTCATTGGCGGTGAATGCTGTGCAGTCGGCTGCGATGTTCAGCACACCTTTGCTGAAGCATTCCATCGACGGGGATACCAATGCCATCTTGATAGGCCATTGATGATCCTGGGCCATCATGCCTACGGGACGGTCAACGTCCATGAATGTTATGGCGTTCATGGGACAAGCGGGAAGACAATCACCGATACCATCGCACAGCGACATGTTGGCTACGATCGCCTTGCCATCCCTGAGTGCGATTACCCC
>JAFSYZ010000124.1 GCA_017455785.1 Candidatus Methanomethylophilaceae archaeon | reverse complement strand
TAACCGATACATACACATGCACCGGTACCCAATCCGATCCCTAACGCGGACACGACAGAATAGATAGGTCCAACAGTTGAGACGGCGGTGACCGCATCCTTACTTATGTTGGCTATCCATACCTTATCGAGGAAGGTGTTGATCTTCACCGCTAGAAATGTAACCACAACTAGAAGGGTCATGTGCAGAATCGCCCTCTTCGGGTCATTGGACATGGTCTCGAGGACCTGTTCTGCGCTTTTCATGGTGATTCCAGTAGTTTTAATGACATTGCCATTCGATTCTCGATATGATTTATGGCGAATTCGTAAAGTCATTCACATTAACTGATATAAATGAAGATAAAAACCGTTTGAGAAAAGCGAAGTAAAAGGTTTCGGGAAGGGAAGTTCAGAACTTCCCGACCACTGCCTTGATACGTCTGACACCGGCAGCGGAACTCTCCTCTTTCAGGATCTTGAATCCTTCCAGTTCTCCTGTGTGAGTGACATGGGGTCCGCCGCACAGTTCGCTTGAGATGTCACCGATGGTATACACCTTGACGATATCGCCGTATTTGTTGTCGAAGACACCGATGGCACCGGATGCCTTCGCTTCCGCTATGGGCATCTCCTTGCATACGACGGGGATGTCCTGTTTGATTGCATCGTTGACGTAATCGGATATCTTCTGCAACTCTTCCGGAGTGAGCTTCCTGTCGAAGTTGAAATCGAATCTCAGTCTTTCGACGGTGATGTTGCTTCCTTTCTGTCTGATGTTAGGATCGATGAGGTTTCTAAGCGCAGCATTGAGGAGGTGTGTTGCGGTGTGCAACTTGGTGGTCTCCACGCTATGATCGGCAAGACCGCCCTTGAATGTCTGATTGGTATCCATCCTGGACTTGTCCTGGTGCTCCTTGAATCTGGCCTGGAAGTCGTCCATGTCGACTGTCAGTCCTTTCTCCGCTGCAAGTTCGGATGTGAGCTCTACCGGGAATCCGTAAGTATCGAAGAGCCTGAACACGAGTTCTCCCTTGAACACCTTGGAATCGCCGTTCTCTACGACCATCTCATCGAACTTCCTCAATCCCTTGACGAGGGTCTTCTGGAACTTCTCCTCCTCAGCGGTGAGTGATGAGTAGATGGTATCCTTGTTCCTTACGAGCTCCGGGTACGCTTCGCCGAACTCGTTCACGACGACTTCTGCGATCTTCTGCATAAACAGTCCATCGTATCCCAACTTGCTCATGTTCCTGGATGCCCTTCTGATTAATCTCCTGAGGATGTAACCCTGTCCGATCTTCGCCGGAACGACACCATCGGCAAGGATGAATGTCGCTGCCCTTATGTGATCGGCGATGATCCTGAAGTCTCTGATGTAGGGTTCCTCGTAAGGTTTGCCGCTGATCTCGGAGATCTTGGAGATGATCGGTTTGAAGATAGTGGATTCGTAAACTGAAGGGACGTTCTGCAGGATGCGGCACACCCTTTCGAGACCCATTCCGGTGTCCACGTTCTTCTGTTTCAGAGGTGTGTATTTGCCGTCCTTGTCCTTGTTGTACTGCATGAAGACGTTGTTCCAAATCTCAGTGTACTTCCCGCAGTGACATGACGGTCCGCAGTTGGGTCCGCACTTGGGCTGGCCGTTGTCGTAGAATATCTCCGTGTCAGGTCCACAGGGTCCCGTCATTCCGGCAGGTCCCCACCAGTTGTCCTCCCTTCCGTAGAAGAATATCTGCTCATCGGTGAATCCGTGTGATTTCCAGATCTCAGCCGTCTCCTCATCCTTCGGTATGCCTTCCTCACCCGCGAATGCGGTAACCGCCAGCTGCTCTCTCTTAAAGCCGAGCACCTTGGTCAGGAAGTCGTAACTGAATCCGATGGACTCCTTCTTGAAGTAGTCGCCCAGTGACCAGTTCCCGAGCATCTCGAAGAACGTCAGGTGACTTGCATCACCCACATCATCGATGTCCCCTGTCCTGATACATTTCTGGTAGTCTACAAGCCTCTTTCCCATGGGGTGCTTCTCACCGAGCAGATAGGGCACCAGAGGGTGCATACCTGCGGTCGTGAAAAGGACAGTGGGATCGTTCTCAGGGATCAATGAAGCAGATCCGATGTGGGCGTGTCCCCTCTCCTCGAAGAACTTAACGAAAGCGTCTCTTAGTTGCTGAGCATCCATCTTCTCATCTCTGGATTGTGAATGGATGAGGGATATGCTCCTTGCTTATATATCTAGCCGAAGACTCAGGATTTGGAGGCGTCTATGACCGCCTTTACAACATCATCATCGGATATTATGACACGTTTGCCTTTGGATTGCAACAGTGACAGCGGACGGGGGCCGATCTCCTTCACTATGATGGCATCGCAGTCGGAGAGCATGTCGGCTATGGCCTCGATATGTTCCGAATGCGACTTCCCGTAGACCTTGCAGTCCGTGTCCACATTCTTCTCGTTGAGGAAGGTTGCCGTTTTTCCATCGGTTCTGTAGATGACGAACCTCTTGGTGTTACCGAAACCGCTGTCCACCTTATCTCCCAATTCCGATGCCACGGCCACGGTCCTGATCTCGTGGCCGGTGTTGAAATGTACATTGATGTTATTGGAGGACGGTCCGCAACCTGAACCGCACGGATTCTCTCTGATGAATTCGGAGGATCTGTCCTCACCCAGAAGGCCGATGGCATCCGCTCTGCACTGTTTACAGTGGCGCATCATCTTCACATCACCTGCACATAGGTCCATCAATCTCTTCCTGGATTCAGGTGTCGGCGGTTCCATATCGGAGAACTTGGTGCCTTCGACGGGAATCAGTGGAAGGATGTTGACTATGTAAACGCCGAGTTCCTTGACTTTTTTGACAAGTTCAGGTATGTGGTCTTCATTGATACCGGGAATGAGGACGATGTTGATCTTGACGGCCATTCCTAGGTCAACACATTTTTTGATCCCTTCGAGCTGGTTCTCCAGCAGTCTCTGTGCGGCCTCCTTTCCGCTGAGTGATTTCCCTTCCCAGATGACATGGCTGTAGACCTGTTCGGTCACTGCGGTATCAACGCCGTTCATTGTGACAGTCACGAACCTTATGCCCACATCGAACAGTCTCTGTGCGTACTTCGGGAGCATCAGACCGTTTGTGGATACGCATAATGTCATGTCGGGGAATTCCTTACGGACCATGTCCATGACCTGGAACGTCTCCTCGTTGGCAAGGGGATCGCCGGGACCAGCGATAGCTACGACCTTCAGTTCAGGTAT
>JAFSYZ010000123.1 GCA_017455785.1 Candidatus Methanomethylophilaceae archaeon | reverse complement strand
GTCTGACCTTCTTGTTGACCTCGTCCCCTGCCTTCAGTGCGAATACAACGGATGAAAGTTCGGGTTCAATGGGTGCGATGAAGTCCTTGTCCTTCGATATCACTCCATAGAGATACGATGCGTTGCCGACGGCCTTGTCGATCATCGCTCCGAACCCTTCTTTACCGCGGGTCTGGAATGCCATGAACACCTTCAGTGCATCGAAACGGCGTGTGGTCTGCATGGACTTGCCTACAAGGTTGATGTATCCGTCCTCCTCGTCCTCCTCACGGTTGAGGTAATCTGCGTGGAGCTCGAAGCACTTCAACAATTCTGCATCCCTGACCAGGATGGCGGAGCACGATATGGGCAGGAGGAACATCTTGTGGAAATCTACGGTGATGGAATCGCACATCGATATCGCTGACAATCTACCCTTGTACCTGTCGCTCATTATCAGTCCGGAACCGTATGCTGCATCCCCGTGGAGGAACATGCCGTAGCGGTCGCATATCTCCCTCATAGCTTTCGCATCATCTATCGATCCGTAGTCGGTGGTACCGAAGGTGGCCACCGCACAGAACGGATACAGTCCGGCTTCGATATCCTCCTTCACCATCTTCTCGAAAGCCTTGGCATCGATCCTGCACTTGTCATCGACGGGTATCTTACGTACTGCACGGTATCCCATTCCTAGGATATGACAGGCCTTGTCCATGGAGAAATGCGATATCTCCGATGTGTACATACGTAATTTATCGTACTCGGGTGGGAGTCCGTTCATCTTGACGTCCCATTTGAATTTCTTATCGCAATACCAATCGCGTGCGGCTATTATCGCGGATATGTTGGATTGTGATCCTCCCGAAGTGAAGCATCCGTCCGATCCTTCGGGAAGGCCGAACAGTGAGCACAGTCCGTGGACCATGCTTTCCTCCATCTCCGTGGCTGCAGGACCTTGATCCCAGCTGTCCATACTGTCGTTGAAACATGAGATGATAAGTTCGGAGCATATCGTCTCCGTGAGTACGGGTGAATGCAGGTGAGGCATGTACTTCGTCGACCATGTACGGAGCATGTGCGGAAGCACTTCCTTCTCTGTTATGCTCAGTACCTCATCGAACCCTTTTCCCTTGTCGGGAAGGAAACCCAACGATGTGATCTTCTCCCTCAGGTCGTACGGACCTATCCCGGAGAACGCACTGTCATCCGAGTATGATTCGAGTATCGCGGTCAGCGTCTCCCTTATCATGCGGGAGAACTCTTCCTTCACCTTCGTGTCATTGGAGAGGAGGACCGGATCAGACATCCGCATCTACCTCTCTGACAGCCTTCTCGAATATCGAGAGTGCCTTGTCGAGGTCCTCGTCAGGTATGTTCAGGGCGCACAGGCACCTCATGACGGATCCGTTCCTTCCACCTTTCTCCATTATCAGACCGTATTTGAAGCACAGCTGTTGGACGCGTGCCGCGACGGTTCCGCATGGTTCCGGTACTCCCATGACATCCTTCGGACCGTTGGGGTCGATGAACTCGATTCCGGTCATCAGTCCCTTTCCGCGGACGTCACCTATTATCGAGACCTCACCCTTCAGCTTGTTCAGGCGTGTCATCATGTACTCTCCCTTACGGGTTACATCCGCAAGGAACTTGGGATCGCTGATCCTCTTCATCATGACGGTACCTGCGACCATCGCGAGCTGGTTACCGCGGAACGTTCCCGCGTGTGCGCCTGCCTCCCACTTGTCCAGGTCCTTGTTGTATACGATGACGGACATAGGCTGTGAACCGCCCAATGCCTTGGAGATGAGCACGACATCGGGGATGATGCCTGCATGTTCGAATGCGAAGACCTTTCCAGAACGTCCCATTCCGCATTGGATCTCGTCACATATCATCGGGATTCCCAATTCCTTGGTGATCCTGCGGACGGCCTGGAGGAATTCTACGGGAGCAGGTATGACTCCGCCCTCGCCCTGGATGGGTTCGAGTATGACCGCTGCCGGCCTTACGATACCGCTCTCCGGGTCCTTCAGGAGACGCTCGAAGTATGAGATGCAAGCTTTCGTTCCTGCCTCTCCGCCGAGTCCCATGGGACAGCGGTACGAGTACGGGTAGGGCATGAACTGTACACCGGGCATGACGTTGGCGACCTTCTTCTTGGAAGTGAGGTTGCCGGTGAGTGCCATACCTCCATGGCTCATGCCATGGTATCCTCCGGAGAAGGCGATGATGTTGCCCCTGCCGGTGGCGGTCTTACAGAGCTTGATGGCCGCATCGGTCGCATCCGTTCCGGATGGGGAACAGAACTGCACCTTGGCGTTCGCCGCGAACTCCTTTGGAAGGATGGAGAACAACGTCTCCACGAACCTGTCCTTCGCCGGGGTCGAAAGGTCCAATGCGTGCAGAGGTGCACCGGATTGTATCATATCGACCAATGCCTGGTTGACCTCATCATCATTGTGGCCCAATGCAAGCGTACCTGCACCGTTCAGAAAATCAATATAGCGATTACCTTCGACATCCTCAACCCAGGATCCCTTCGCTTTCGCTATCGCAATCGGAAACTTACGTGGATAGCTTCTTGCCGAAGACTCGAAGTTATCCTGGCGGTCAATGAAGTACTTGTTCGTGTTCATCGCATTGAGGGACTGTATAGACTCCTGCTTTTTAACTTGACCCCGACAATCGACGACCCCGGTGTTCTCATATGCCCTATATAAGGCTAATTATGGGAAATAAGGGCGTTTTTTACCCTTTTACGAGGGCTTTTCCGAAGCCTTCACAGGTCCGCGGGTCCGACCATCCATGCGGATGCTTTGCCATCCTTTATCTCGAGAATGGCGGCATGATCCTCTTTAGCGGGACCGGGATTGATGAATAACGTCCCATTCTTCTCCTTTATTCCGAATGCCTCATGGATGTGTCCGGAGAGTGCCACTATCGGCTTGTACTTCTCCACGATCTTCTTCACGGCAGGGCTCCCCACGTGCAATCCGATTGTGATCTTATCATGGATCCCGTGTGAAGGTGCGTGTGTCATCAACACCATGCCTTCGGATGATATGGGGTCGAGCATATTCTCGATGTCCTTTTCGCTCAACTCGAAGGGTGTATCGAAGATGGTGGGGTTGGAACCCCCCAATGCAGCGAATTTGATCCCGTTGATCTCGAAAGCCTTCCCGTGGACGCTGTGCGTGACCTCGGATGCCGCTTCCGGAAGTGTCTTCATGTCAAGGTTACCGGGTATGAAGTATACCTTCTTCTTGAACATCTTCAAAATCTCGATAGCTTTCTCATCGGATGCGCAGTTGCTCACATCACCGAGGAACAATACCTCGTCCACCTGGTCTTCCAGGGGGTTTATCCATTTGAAAGCGTCAATGTTCTCGTGAAGATCGGATATCAACAGGAATTTCATGCGATGAGCATCGATGACCGATTATAAGATTTGACTGGTCGGTTCATTGACTTTTCAGTTTGAACATAAGTTTCCCGGACAATAGACTATACGATTTTGTTGGTTTTGTGTGATTTCGAATAATCAGGTGCAGTTCTGAGCGGATACTGATGTAAATCGGGTCATTTGGTCAGAAATCCATGGGTTTTCATTGCGAATCTGATGTTATCCGTCCTATATTTTCAATGCAATATTGTATTAGTATAGGCTATTATAACTAAATTTATATATAAGGTAGCCTATACATTATAATTGATAGCATGGGCATTCCGGATGAGATTAGAGCGGTTCCGAGACCGAAGAACACCGTCGTCGTGAGGAGCGGCAGCGGGTACAGGGTACGTCTGAGGACCGGGTGCAGGAACGTCGACGGGCGCAG
>JAFSYZ010000018.1 GCA_017455785.1 Candidatus Methanomethylophilaceae archaeon | reverse complement strand
GCTGCGGCAGTGTCTATATCCTCACCTTTCAGAGCGGCTAGGCACATCCCGTATGCCGCAGTACCGCCGATTGACGGTGCGCCGCGTGTGGTCATGTTCCTTATCGACTCCGCGACATCTCTGTAGTCATCGAATTCCACGAGAACGATCTTTTCGGGGAGCTCCCTCTGATCGATCATCACTACTTTGTCCTTCTCGAACCACACTGCACGGATATCCTTGACCTCGCCGTCGATTTTCGCCTTCATCAGAATCACCAATGGGGATTGTGCCATTGTTTTCATCGGATTAAATGATGTTCACTTTCGATGTCGGATATAGTGTCCAGAAATTTGTGTGATACAATGTCTGTTTCCGGTACATTTTTACGTTAAGATCCCCAATGTTGATCCGTCTTCTTTCAATTTCCAAAGGAGGAATCGGATGACAGATAAGGCCCCGGCATTACAGCAGGATCTGAACAAGGATTGTTTGGCGTACGGCATCTACGAACAGGTGGTGAATGAGGCCATAGCGTCAATGATCGAGGATGCTGAGAGCAGGGGCTATTCCACAACGATCGATGACCTGAGTGCGGACGGGAGCGAGGAGTATCTGGCAAGGTATATGCAGGGCATCCTCGTCAAAGGACTGAGGGATGTCAGGGATGCTGCGAAGAGGAAGTACAACGGTAACGATAAAGGATCGGATGCCAACATCCTCAAGGAGCAGATCGATGCCTGCAACAAGATTATCGACCTCCTCTATTCGCTGTCGGACAGCAAGGATATCCTGGACCTGAAGATAGGCGAGGACAGGAAACTGCTGCTTTCCATATGGAAACATCAGGACCTCATCAGACCGAAATCATCGATTTCAGTGAGCAGATTGTTCACAGGCGGTGCATCATCCGGATTCCAATTGTCGAATGAACTTAGGAACGAGATCGCTTCCGCCAACCGTGTGGATTTCCTAGTCTCGTTCGTCAAGAACAGTGGGATCAATGTTATCAAATCCGCTTTGAATGAATTCACGAAACACGGCGGGAAACTGAGGATACTGACGACGACGTACATGGGAGTGACCGAACCTAACATAGTCAGGGAATTGGCACGCATGCCCAACGTCGAGATCAGGATATCATACGATGCCAAAAGCACAAGGCTGCATGCCAAAGCCTATGTCTTTGAAAGGGACAACGGCTTCTCTACCGCATACATAGGATCGTCCAATCTTTCCAGAGCAGCGGTGACAGACGGCATGGAATGGAATGTCAAGATCACGAATCAGGATGCGCCGCAGATAATCAATGAGGTGAAATCTACATTCGACATCTATTGGAACTCGAAGGATTTCGAACCGTTCGATCCCGAGAAGGATTTCGACAAGTTGATGAAGGCGATAAGAAGGGAGAAGAACAGGGACACGGAGATCAGACCGGGGATGATGTTCGATATCTTCCCCCATCCGTATCAGGTGGAGATCCTGGAGGAGCTGAAGGCCCAGAGGGAGGTCCACGGTAACTACAGGAATCTGATCATCGCAGCCACGGGTACGGGTAAGACGGTGGTGTCCGCTGTCGATTATTTTAATTTCGTCAAGGAGAATAAAGGCAGACCGAACCGTCTGCTGTTCATCGCCCATAGGAAGGAGATCCTGAAGAAGAGTCTCGAAACATACAGGGTGGTGATGAAGGATCCAAACTTCGGTGCGCTGTCGATGAACGGGGAGGAGCCTGCAAGTTTCGAACATCTGTTCATCTCGATCCAATCCTTCAACTCCAAAGGTCTGGAGCAGTTGGATCCTGATTATTATGATTACATCGTTGTGGATGAGGTCCATCACGGTTCCGCACCCAGTTATCAGAGGCTGTTGACACATTTCAATCCGAAGATCCTGCTGGGGATGACCGCTACACCGGAGAGACTGGACGGTGCGGACATCAAGCAGTATTTCAACAACGAATTCTCATGTGAGTTGAGATTACCAGAGGCGATCAACAGGGAATTGTTGGTACCTTTCCAGTACTATGCGGTCACCGATCCTGCGGACATATCCGATGTCAGATTCGAGAATGGGACATATGACAGAACAGGTCTTACCGAGGTCTATCTGAACAACGATGCGAGGATAACCGCGATCGTAGAAGCGCTGAAGAGGTATCAGCCTGATTTCGATTCGATCAAGTGTTTGGGATTCTGTGTAACTGTGAAGCATGCGGAATACATGGCGAACTGTTTCAACGCCATGGGATTCAGGGCCATGGCAGTCACATCGGAGACGGAACAGGTGTACCGTGATACTGCGATCGGTAAGCTGAAGAGAGGTGAACTGCAGTTCATCTTCACTGTTGACATCTATAACGAGGGTGTGGACATCCCAGAGGTGAATACGGAACTGATGCTCAGGCCAACCGAGAGCAAGACGATCTTCATCCAGCAGTTGGGAAGAGGATTGAGGAAGGCCGAGAATAAGACGGAGTTGATTGTACTCGATTTCGTCGGACAGTACAACAGGAAGTACAATGTATACGAACAGAAACTGAGGGCGTTGTGCTCTGCATGCCCTTCATCCGTTGTCGACCAGATAAACAATGGTTTCATCCTCCCAATCGGGTGTTATATCGAATTGGAGGAACAGGCGAGGAAGTACATCCTCGATAATCTCGGTAACGGTTCCAACGGTAAGAGGGAGTTGTTACAGAAGATCAGAGATTACCATTCCGGAAGGGGCGAGGTCCCGGAGATCGATGAGTTCTGTCGCTATTACGATCTGGACCCCAGGGACATCTACAGAACGAGGAATTCACTATTTGGTCTGTGTAAGGAATGCGGCATCATCGAGGATAGCATACAGGAAGGAGAGATCACGCCTTCTGCTTTGCTACGCATATGCAGCATCAACAGCCGCAGATTCATCAGCGCGATTGAAAGGATACTCAATGGGAAAATGGATGTTGAAAGTAATGAAGAGAAGTTGTTCGCTACGATGTTCTACTATACCTTCAGATCGACATCTCTGCCGGCCAATTACAGGAATGTTTGGCATTTCTTCGAATCCATAAGGTCCAACAGCAATCTCTGTAAGGAGATACTGTCTCTGATGAGATATAATAGAAGGAGGATCGATTTCGTCGACGAACCTGTCGACCTTGGTTTCGAACATACATTGGATCTTCACTGTTCGTACACGAAGGAGCAGATACTGGCGGCACTGGGGAAGAGTTCAGTGGAGAGGATGTATCCTTGGAGGGAAGGGACACTGTTCATCAAGGAAAAGAAGACGGACGTTTTCCTGATCAATCTGGAGAAGTCTGAGAAGGACTATTCTCCGACAACGATGTACGAGGATTATCCGATTTCAGAGAAGTTGTTCCATTGGCAGAGTCAAAGCATCGCTGTCCCTGACAAAGGGGACGGATTAAGATACAGGGAACAGGATACGAACGGTCAGAACACATTGTTGTTTGTAAGGAAGTGCAAGAGCGACAAATATGGGACGATGCCCTATGTATTTCTAGGTAAAGCGAAGTTTGTTTCTTACGAAGGAAGGAAACCAATGAGCATTGTTTGGGAGATGGAGAAGGACATACCGGCAAAGGTCCTAAGTTGGTCACCTTTGTTCAAGGGTTGAGCTTTGTAATTTTGGTGTTGCCGATAGTTTTTTCGTACTTTTGTTATAACATTGATATTCAATCAATGATAATCAATAATACCAAAAGAAGCGTATTTCATAATATGTCATCTACAGGAAAGAAAACCACAGCGATCATTTCGTGCACCACTTTGGAGACCGTGAGGGTGGCGGATCCGATCGTTTTCTACGAAGCCGATAGGGCTCACATCATATACATGAGCAATCCCGAACGTGAGGATTCCAAGTTCTATGACGGATTGTTGGATACTATATCTTATATGGTCAAGGAAAAGAGGGATGTCGAGATCATACCGCATAACGCTACCGTATACAGGTACAATGCGATGCTGAAGGAAGTAAACGATATCATAGCCAAAGAAAGGGAGACATACGGTTCGTATGTCGACATCTATGTCAACATATCATCCGGAACGCCTGAGTACGCCGCAGCGGCGATGTGTGCATGCATGATGAATCCCGGCACGATCCCGTTCACCGTAAGGGTGAAGGAGCATGTCATCCCGTTTGACAAGTATGTCAAGATGGCATCTGTGGACGGAAGGTTCGTCGGTGATGCCAAAGAGGTCTACGAACCCAGGATGATAGAGACCTTCAACATCAAGCCTCCAGATGAGGAATTGGTGAAATACCTGGCATTCTTCTCGTTGATCGAGGGAGAATCCCATACTCCGGCAAGTATTATCAAGCTTCTTGAGACGACGGATACATGGAAGTACGTTTCGGATAAGAAGGAGCACACCAAGAACGCCGTGACCGTGGCTTACAACCGCAATGTTCGCGATCCATTGGTGAACAAGGGATGGTTGGTCAACGGGAGTTCGAAGAACAGATGGTTGATCACACCTGCCGGCAGGGCCATATTGGACATATTCTACGACGAGGACGATCCAAGGTCGTTCGAGACCATATGTAATGATTTGAGCCATAACCGCGCCATGCTCAGTCTAGGTGTTGAGGAGATGAACCTTCCGACACTGGATGAAATGTTATCGGAAGACCTTCCCGAGAATTACGACAAGGTTTATTTCGACATGGACGGTGTCCTTGCCGATTTCGATAAGGGTGTACAGGAGTTGTGCGCCATGAAACCCAATCCATTGCAGGAGGACGATCCGAAATATCAGAAGAAGATGTTCGAAGCGATTGCAAGGGTCGATCATTTCTTTGCGAAGCTGGAGCCTATCCCGGGGATGCCTGAGTTGTTCGATGACGTATTGGAGGTCTATGGTAAGAATCTGGAGATCCTGACCTCGATACCGGACCCTAAGTACGGTATCAAGCATGCCGAAGAGGATAAGAAGAAGTGGGTCAAGAAGTATCTTGGAAAGGGAATCAAGGTGAATGTGGTACCCTCCAGGAAAGATAAACTGGAATATGCCAAGGGCAGAGGATACGTACTCATCGACGATTATCAGAAGACCGTTGTGGAATGGAACAAGGCTGGAGGAACAGGTATACTTTTCAAGGATCCAGTATCCACAGAACTGGAGATGTACGATCTCGAGATATTCTGAAACAGGGGCGGGTGATTCCCGCCCTAACTCTTTTTTCCAATCGTCTCTTTTCGATATGATTTGTCATTCATTATTGAACATGAGCCATCGACCATCGTTTATCGTCTGATGACGAGGGTGATTGCCGGTGTCATCAATATAATGAACAAATTGTAAGATAACTATTAATGTGTTCAGTAACATATGACATATTGATACAATGTCATTTACCGAATTCATAAAGGATGACGTCAAGCGTTCACTGCTCTTCCTGATACTTTCAGCTGTGTCGCTGGCCGTTTCTTTCTTTTATGGTTCGGAATTGGCAGTGGATCCCGCTTGGGTCGCAATCATCTTATGCGGCACTCCGATACTCTGGGATGCAACTACCGGACTGATACTCAGACATGATATCAAGGCCGATGTCCTGGTGGCGATAGCCATTATCGCAGCCCTTGCGTTGGGTGAATGGTTCGCGGCCGGTGAGGTAGCGCTGATCATGGAGATCGGAGGTTTCCTGGAGGATCTCTCCGCTGCTAAGGCTAACAAGGGCATCGAGGCCCTTGTCAGTATGTCCCCTAAGAAAGGGAGGTTGGTGGTGGACGGTTCAGTCAGGGACGTGGATGTAGATGACATACACGTGGGACAGGTCCTAAGGGTGCTTCCAGGGGAGTCCGTTCCTGTGGACGGCAGGATAATCATCGGCGAGACATCGATCGATCAGTCTGTCATCACAGGAGAATCCCTGCCAGTGGACAAGACTGTCGGTGACGAGGTCTTCAGTGGTACCATGAATCAGATGGGGACCTTCGATATGGTGGCCGATCATACCGCCGAAGAATCGTCATTCCAAAGGATGGTCGGGATGGTCTCATCCGTGGATGCGGAGAAGACACGTATGGTAAGGACCGTGGATAGATGGGCCACATGGCTGGTCGCGCTCGTTCTTGTATTGGCCGTTGCTACATTGGCGATAACCAAGGATGTCTATCGTGCCGTGACTGTATGCATTGTGTTCTGCCCCTGCGCGTTCATATTGGCCACACCGACAGCCATAGTGGCAGCCATTGGCAATCTCGCCAAACGCGGGGTGCTGGTCAGGGATGGGGATTCCCTGGAGAGGATGTCACAGGTTGATATCGTGGCATTCGATAAGACTGGCACAATAACCGAGGGAAGGCCGAAGGTCGCAGAGATACACGTCGTTGGTGACGATGCGGTATCCTTGATAGCATCCGCCGAATCCTGTTCGGAGCACCCTCTGGCGAAAGCATTCGTAAGATACGCGGAGTCATCGGGCGTGGATTATACCAGACCCGATTCGTTCGATATGACGGTAGGTCACGGCATAGATGCAGTGGTCGGCGGAAGGAAGGTCAGGATCGGGAACATGAGGATGTTCCAGTCATCAGGTATCGTCATGGATGGCCCGACGGTGAAAAGGACCGAAGAACTGTACAACGATGGATGTACGGTGGTGTATGTGTCGATTGATGGTACGTATGCGGGATTCATCGCGTTCTCCGATTCCATACGCCCCTCTGCCAAGAGTACGGTCATGAATATCGAGGGCTACGGTGTCAGGACTGTTCTTCTGACAGGTGACAATGGGCGTGCAGCAAGGCATATGGCAGCGGAGGCCGGCATAGCAGATATCGTGTCCGAGTGTACACCTGAGACGAAGGTCTCTGAGATCGACAGGAGACAGGAATCGGGATGCAGGGCCTGCATGGTCGGTGACGGTGTTAACGATGCACCAGCTCTGAAGAAAGCCTGGGTCGGAGTGGCTATGGGTGCAACCGGCAGCGATATCGCTGCTGATGCTTCCGATATCGTATTGTTGAAGGACGGTATCGAATCCCTGCCGCATCTTATCGGCATATCAAGGAAGATGATGCAGAAGGTGAGGGTCAACATCACCTTCTCATTGGTATGGAACGCTATGGCCGTCGGCCTCTCCATGTTCGCCGTACTGAGTCCTGTGACCGGTGCATTGGTGCATAATCTCGGTTCGGTCGCTGTTGTTGTCAACTCAGCATTGCTCCTGATTTACGGAAGAAGAAAGAGGGCGGACGATTCGGAGGTACCGCCACGTTCGGTCGCCGAGATGCAACCCTCCATCAAAGTATCCGAGCCGATCCTTTCATAGACGGGTCTATGCATCCATCCATCAGGCGGTTTTAAACTCAGATTACTATCCAGTTATCATGTCCGATGATCGTGAGAAAGGCGAGATCATACTGTCGATACTGCGCATAGCATTGGGTTGGCTGTTCATGTGGCCTTTCTTCGATAAGTTGTTCGGATTGGGTTTCCGTACTCCTGCAGGCGGGGCTGTGATAGATGGTGTCTCACCCTCATCATATGTTATCTATCAGACGGGAGGGGTATTCGGTGATCTTTTCAATTCCCTTGCAGGGAATGCTTTCATAGATGTGTTGTTCATGTTCGCCCTTATCGCGATAGGGATATCGTTGATTTTTGGCATAGCATCCAAATTGGGGACGTTGGGCGCATCGTTGTTCTTCATAACCATGTACCTGATCCAAGTCCCTCCGTTGGACAATCCTTTGATAGATTATCACATAATTTGTCTGTTGGCCATTCTGGTCGTCTATTTCCTCGGCGGATTCAGAAAGCTGTCGTTGTATGAAAAATGGACATCATTGTGGATAGTGAAGAGGTTCCCGATATTGGAATGATCAGTGCTGGATGAACCTGAGCTTCTTCTTGCCCATCCTGATCACTGCCTTCTCGGTCGAAGCTAGCTCGCCGTCCAAGCAGTACATCTCATTCCCCGAGAGCGGTGTTATCTCCGCGAACGTGATTCTCTCGGTGACCACATTAGGCTGCGATGGCAGTTTTCCACTGTTCAGTGCCAACATGTTCAGGAATTTCCTCAGTGGGTTCTTATGGTTGACCACCACCAGATCCAGTACGGAATCGTCCTTCAATGCATCGGGGCAGATATTCATCCCTCCTCCTGAAATGTTCAGATTCTGCAGTGACACGAAGTCCGCGAAGTATTCCCTTTCGCCGGAATCGGTCTTCACGATGTACCTTTTAGGCTTGGACGTAAGGATGGCCTTCAGCAGGGTACTGTAGTAACCGGTTTTCACGGTATCCTTCTTGATCGAGAACCGATAGGTGATATCGGTCACTATGCCGAAGGACAGCAGGATCAGCATCGCATATTTGTTATTCAGTAGCCAATAGTCGTAATCGCACTCCTTCCTTGCTAACAATATGTCCACTAGTTCCTCGTCAGTCCTACCTTGAAGGTCTAGAGAACGGCAGACATCGTTACCGGAGCCCATAGGCAGAGGGAAGAACGTAACATCGGCATCCAAAGCTCCGTTGACTACCTCGAAGACTGTCCCGTCACCGCCTGAAGGGACCAATATGTCGCATTGTTCCGCCAGTTCCTTAGCAAGCACAATGGAATGTCCTGCGTACTCGCTCTCGCGGTAGATGTATTCGACACCCTTCTCGTCAAGGACGGTCAGAATGTGTTTCATTCTATCGACGGATGTGCCTTTGTTCGTCTTGGGGTTGAAGATGATCCCTATCATGGACTCGGACGAGCCAAGAGGGGTCAGTAGAAATAGATATCGACATTTGGAAGCCTGTGGCTACGGATATCGTATTGGATATTGCAGAAGTAAAGCCCTGTCGGGACGATGCCCGGCAGGGAACGGGTTTGGCGATCACGGATGTTGGTTCGTTGGATCAGTGCTTCTTGTGAGCCTGTCCACCGGTTTCGGTCTCGGTCTTGCCCGCGGCCCTCGCCAATGCGGCAGCACGGCGTTCTTTCGCATGCTTGCCCATGGTTAGTTGAATGAACATTCAAATATATACGGGATGCGAAAGCATTGAAATACGGTTCCATATCAAATGTTATAATAAGCCGAACCCATACTGCTGGATACGGTTGATGATCTGATGGCCTCAGAAGGTGACCATGGTTTCAGGAAGGGCGAAAAGCCTCGCGGCCGCAGGGACGGCAACAGCGATCACAGGGACAGGAAGAGGTCCGATGATAGAGGTCACGGTGAGAGGAGATCATCCCGCGGCGACAGGCCTAGGCGTGGCGACGGGTCCGGACGTGAGGACAGGCCCCGCAGGAACGAACGTCGTGACAACGGTCGCGGAGAAAGGAAGGATTTCAGGAGGGACGGTGACAGACCCAGGAGGGACCGTGACGGTCCACCGAGGGAGAGGTCATCGCGCAGAGAATCATATCCGAAGGAACCGGTCAGGAGACCCAAGATCATCTCCAACGACCCTCAGAAACTCCTGTTCAGGGGAGTGGAACTCCAATCCAAGGGTGAGAACGACGAGGCCCTTCTGCTGTTCATTCACGGGTCCGTTCTTATGAGCAAGGGTTGCGAGAACAATGCCTTGAGACTTCTTGACGACATAGGTGAGAGGACATTCGCTGACGTAAGGGAGTCGATAGCGTTCGACTGTTCCGAGGATGCACTCATCGAATTCGATTATCTCTGTAAATTGAAGGATACCGGTTACGATCCAATCTTTCTGGAGCAGATGTATTCCGAAGGAAAGTGTCACGCGATCTACCGTAAGATCCTACTGGGGGATGTTGAAGGTGACGATCCCATAATCGATGTGTTCGCCGGCAATCACGATGATCCGAGAGTGAACGAGGGTCTGAGATACCTTGTCAAAAAGAAGGATTCGGAGAGGGCTGCAAAGCAGATTGAGTCCCTCAAGGAAAGGGATTCGCGTAGACAGTATGTCCATACCGCATTCACACGCGCCATGAAGGGTGATAAGAAGGCACTCAGGGATCTCGAAGGGCTGACATCGGAATTCAGGGAGGCCAGGTTCTTCTACGGATACATAAAGGCGTACGAGGAGGAGGACGGGATTCCTTGGCTGAAGGAGAACTTCGATGAGTACGGGGATCTGATAATCTCCGAGGGGGCCAATCTGAGGATCGAGGACACTCCGTATGGTATGTACCTCAGGGCCAAGAAGATACAGTCGAAGAAGGAGGATTGGGTACCTTCGATGATAAAGGCCGCGAAGTACGGTTCGGAGGAGGCCATGGAGGAACTAATGCCTCTCAAACGTCGTACGGATATCAGGAAGGCGATAGCCGACATCCATCTGAGGAACGGCGACCTTGACGGGCTTATCGATGATTATGTCGACGGATTGGAGGAGACCCAGTATCTTGATAAGTACTGTGAGAACGTGCCTGCAAGGATAGTCGATGTAGGCAAGAGGATCGGTGAGATCAAATCGATGAGGGAGATAGATTGGCTTAGGGCGCATGCGTTCATGGCCGAGTGTAGGGATGCCCTCGTCGTTCTAGCTAAGGATGAGAGATATCATTCCAGGAAACTCCTGTTCGCCTTGCATGACGTAGGCAAGAACATCGAGGCTGCTGACCTGTATTTCGAGATGGAAGGCAGCAAAGAGCTCCCTGCGATCAAGTGGCTGCAGAAGGTCTGCAGGGACGAGGATGCCAAAGAGCACATCCGTCAGCATTACGAATCCATCGGCGATACGGAGACATTCGACTTCATCTTCGAGGATGACGGTTACAGGAGCAGGTCATTTTCCAAAGGAAGGAAGAAGCGTTTCTAGAATGAAGATTGTATGGAGGCTTCCGCCCCCATACATTTCAGGTTTACAGGAGTTTGTTCTTCACGATGGGCATCAGACCGCCGATCATGGCGATGACACCACCGATGATGGTCAGCCAGAATCCGATACCGATTGTGTATATGGTGGTAAGGTCCTTCTGTGTGTAGAAGAGGATTCCGAATACCACTACAACGATCGACAGGATAAGGACGATTATTCCTAGGGCGTTGTTGATACCCTTGAAGCTCTCATCGTTCTTGAGTGTGGGTACGAACATGATGATCAGCGAGAGAATTCCGCAGATCAATGCCAGGAGCGGAACGAATTTGTAATCAACATTGAGGCTGTGTGTACCGTTGAATACATCCATACCGTTCCATGTTATCGATGATCCCAGGAAATCGAAGGTCAGCCAGTTGAGGAATACCCCAACGATCAATATGATGGCACCGATCACTCCGATGATGCCGAGTGGGTTTGAATTTTTGATATCCATTGTTTCACCTTTGAAACGTACATTATATCCCTGTTTCATAGGGTTACTGACTAAATCTGCTTAGAGATACTTAAAACCTATAGGTTATTGGAGCATGAAAAATGGGTATCTGGCTAATATATCCAAGTGTTTACTGATTTAAATATCAGTTCCCGATAGGCCGGCTATGATGGGAATAACGAAGGGATAACGCCGGTATATCGACCTAGCTATGTATCACTCATCGACCTTGTTTTATAGTCATTCGTCAATCATCTCCATACCAAAGGTGTGCGAATGTCGGACATCAATGTTTACGATGACTTGGATATGAAGATAATCGACCTTCTCTGCAGGTCGAGTCAGGGTTCCTACAGGCAGCTTGCTAAAGAATTAGGTATACACCCTACCACACTTATCCAACGTGTGAAGGTCCTGGAATCCAAAGGCATCATAACAGGTTACCGTGCGAAGATCGACTACATGAGGTTGGGTTTCGATTTCATGGGCGTCATACAGATCTATGTCGACAGGGATGTCCTGGACGTACAGGAGAGCATCAGGGCGATGCCGAATGTCATCGCCGTATTCGATGTCACCGGTGACTGTGATTCCATCGCATGGGTCGCGTGCAGGAACAGGGAGGAATTCTCCACCATCGTCAAGAACATATTGACCATAGACGGCGTGAAGAAGACCAACACATCGATAGTCCTGAACGTGATAAAGGATCCGATGGACCACATTCCGGAATTGGATTGATCCTTGTTCACTCGAAGTAGTGCTTCTGCCTCTCCTTCGATATCTTGAGAAGTGTCTCCGCTATCTGACAGGCCTCATCCGGTGTGATGCTGACCTCTTCGCAGAGTTTCTGGTATCTCTTGACGACATCATGCTCCTTGTTCTCGTCCCAGTAGCTCTGTGATGATTTCTTCTTGGCCTTGGCCAGTTCATCAGCTATCTCCAGACGGGTGGCGATGAGATCGATGATCTGTTCATCGATGGTCTCGATCTGTTGTCTGAGCATGTCGGTGTCGTTGTCTGCCATTGTGCCACCCACTGACAAGATGGTATAAAAAATAATTGGGGGGCTGCGTTATTCGCATTATAATGATTGCGAATAACGCAGAATATATTGCTGATATCGCTATCTATTTACGGATTCCTTTCTTTTCCATAGCAGCCATTACTAGTCCCTTATGCAGAGGCGACGGGGACAGTGGTCTGCTGTTGAATTCTGGATGGAACTGGGCGGCCATGAAATACGGATGTCCTTCCAATTCGCCAATCTCCATCCTCTTGCCATCCTCGGATCTTCCCGTGAATTTCCAACCCGCATCCTCCAGTCTTTGGATGTAGTCCTGGTTGACCTCATATCTGTGCCTGTGACGTTCGTCGCAATAGCTTCCGCTGTAGAGTGCTTCGGCTCTGGATCCCTTCGCAACGGCTGTACGGAACCTTCCGAGTCTCATTGTTGCACCCATACCGGAGACCTTCAGTTGTTCCGGCATTATATGCACAACAGGATTCGAGGTCTCAGGTGAGAATTCGGTCGAATCGGCGTCTTTGAGGCCCAACACATCACGGGATATCTCTATGGTGGCGATCTGGAATCCCAGGCACACACCGAGGAACGGTATCGAATTCTCCCTTGCATATCTGGCGGCCACGATCATCCCCTCGATACCCCTGGTACCGAATCCTCCTGGTATCATCATACCGTCGCAATCTTTCAGCAATTCTGCAGGATTTTCAGACATGAAACGGTCTGAGTCGATGAATCTGATCTTCACTTTGCAGTTGAGCTGTGATCCGGCATGTGTGAACGATTCAAGATGGCTCATATATGAATCGGCCAATGCTGTGTATTTTCCTACTATGGCGATCTGCACCTCCGACTTCGGTGATACGATGCCGTCGACGAATCTTTTCCATTCCCTCATGTCTGGTTCTTTGCAGAGGTACTTCAGGTCCATCCTCTTTATGATGTAATCGGCGACACCCTGTCTGTCAAGAATCATGGGCACTTCGTACGTGGTACGTGCATCGGGACAGGATATCACGGCGCATTCGTCCACATCGCAGAACATGGATATCTTGCGTCTCGCCTGTTCTGTGATATCCTCCTTGCACCTGCAGACTATCATGTCGGGTCTGATACCTGCGTTCATAAGGTCCTTCACGGAGTGTTGTGTCGGTTTCGTCTTCTCCTCTCCGACGGCACCCATGATGGGCACAAGAGTGCAGTGGATGAACATGGCGTTCTCGTTCCTACCGATATCACGGCCCAACTGTCTTGCGGCTTCCAGGAACGGCATGGATTCCATGTCACCAACTGTGCCCCCCAACTCCACTATCGCTACGTCAGCATCCGAGTTCCTTGCCGCCTTGATGATGCGCTCCTTGATCTCGTTGGTTATGTGGGGTATGATCTGTACTGTCTTTCCGAGGTACTCTCCTTTGCGCTCTTTCTCTATCACGGCGCTGTATACCTTACCGGTGGTGATGTTGTTGTCGCGTCCGAGTTTCAGGTCCATGAAGCGTTCGTAGTTACCGAGATCGAGGTCCACCTCACCGCCATCGTCCAATACGTACACTTCACCGTGCTCGTAAGGATTCATCGTGCCTGCGTCTATGTTCAGGTACGGATCGACCTTGATGCTGGTCACCTTTATGCCGCGTGATTTCAGGAGAAGACCGATGGATGATGCCGTGATCCCTTTTCCGAGTCCTGAGATCACACCTCCGCTGACGAAAATGAACTTCATGGTTATCAACGGGATTCTTCCACTGTATCGGTGGTAGATAAACGTTCACCCGCTACATACCTGTTGAATACGATTTATTGCATACATTTCTACGAAATTCGAAACATAACACCACTATAATGGACAATCGTCTAATGAAAGCCATTTTTGTTGCCACTATGATTATATACATCTCCCTTAATGTTTAATCCCCGATGACGAGTTATCTTGTACTCGAGGACGGGACCTGTTACGAGGGCGATTCTTTCGGATATGACGCCGATGCCTTCGGAGAGGTCGTTTTCAGCACCGGTATGAGCGGTTACCAGGAGAGCCTCACGGATCCTTCCTACAGGGGACAGATCCTTACAATGACCTTCCCCACGGTCGGGAATTACGGAATAACGGACGATTTCTTCCAATCGAACGGGATCCACTGCCGTGCGCTGGTCGTCAGGGAGTACACAAGGATACCTTCGGACTCTTACGGCGGTAGGACGTTGGACGATTTCCTCAAGGAGTACAAGGTCCCCGGGATATCAGGTATAGACACAAGGGACCTGGTCATCAAGATAAGGGAGTTCGGAACTCTCAAAGGTGCCGTCATCCGCGACGAGGACAAGATAGAAGAGACGATAGAGAAACTGAAGAGGATGCCCGCCCCGTCCGATTCGGATCTCGTCGGTGAGGTCACATGTCCTGCGATAAAAAAATTGGACAATGGCAAGGAGTTCACCGTCGGTCTCCTGGACTGCGGTATGAAGGCCCGTATCGCAGATGATCTCAGCGAGTACTTCAACGTCATCCTCTTCCCCTACGACACACCTTCGGACGTCATCATGGAGTCGGGGATAAATGGAATGCTGGTCTCCAACGGTCCGGGCGACCCGAGCCATCCCAACATAATCAAAGGTCCTGTTAAAACGGTGTCAGACCTGTCAACGTTCATGCCGATAATGGGCATCTGTCTCGGCAATCAGATAACTTCGCTCGCATTCGGCGGAAAGACGTACAAGATGAAGTTCGGTCACCGCGGATGCAACCAACCCGTATCGTTCGAAGGAAGAGTGTACATCACGAGTCAGAACCATGGTTTCGCCGTGGACGAACAGAGTTTGGACGGTACAGGACTGATAGCCGACCAGTTCAACATCAACGATCACACCGTGGAAGGTATGAGACACAAGGACCTTCCCATATTCACATCGCAGTACCATCCGGAGGCCAACCCTGGTCCGTATGATACAAAGTTCCTCTTCAATAGATTCTACAACGCGGTAAAGGAGGCGAAGAGATGAGGAAGGATTACAAGAAGCTCCTGGTCATAGGGTCCGGACCGATAGTGATCGGACAGGCCGCGGAGTTCGATTTCTCAGGTTCACAGGCCTGTCGTTCCCTCCGTGAGGAAGGGTACAGGACGGTATTGGTCAACAGTAATCCTGCCACCATACAGACTGATCCCGATACGGCGGACAGCGTGTATGTGGAACCGATGACGGCCGAGTCCGTTGCCAAGATAATAGAGAAGGAAGGCGTCGACGGTGTCATCTCAGGGATGGGCGGACAGACCGGACTGAACATCTCCGCGGAGCTTGCGGAGAAAGGATATCTTGACAAATACGGGGCGAGGCTCGTGGGCACACAACCTGAAGCCATCCAGAGATCGGAGGACAGGGAGCTGTTCAAGGAGGCGATGGAGGAGATAGGTGAGCCCGTGCCGAAGTCACGCTCCGTCAGCAGCATCGAGGAGGCGATCGAAGCGGTCGAATTCATCGGTAGGTATCCGGTACTCGTACGTCCCGCTTTCACCCTCGGAGGTACCGGAGGAGGTGTCGCATACAATGAGGATCAATTACGCGAAATATGCGCACTGGGTCTTTCCTACAGCCGTATCCATCAGGTCCTGATCGAGGAATCCGTCCTCGGATGGAAGGAGATAGAGTACGAGGTGATGAGGGATTCCAAGGACAACTGCATCATCGTCTGTAACATGGAGAACCTCGATGCCATGGGCATCCATACAGGTGAATCCATAGTCTGTGCACCTTGCCTAACGCTATCGGACAGGGACCTGCAGATGTTCCGTACCGCATCAATCAAGATCATCCGTGCGCTGAAGATCGAAGGAGGATGCAACGTTCAATACGCATTCGATCCCAAGACGCACGATTATCGTGTGATAGAGGTCAATCCCCGTGTATCGAGGTCGTCTGCATTGGCATCCAAGGCAACTGGATATCCAATAGCCAGAGTCGCCACCAAGATCGCGGTGGGTTACACACTTGATGAAATCCCCAACCGCATCACAGGCAACACCTTCGCAGCATTCGAACCGACTTTGGATTACGTGGTCATGAAGATCCCGAGATGGCCGTTCGATAAGTTCCGTACCGTCGACAGACATCTGGGGACGCAGATGAAGTCTACAGGGGAGATGATGTCCATAGGACGTAATGTGGAGGAGGCCTTATTGAAGGGACTCCGTTCGCTTGAGATCGGTGTTGACGGATTGGATCCCATCGATATGACCGATGATGAGATCCATGAGGAGTTCCGCAACGCCACCGACCGTCGTATATTCGCCATCGGAGAGGCGATCAGAAGAGGATGGGATCCTGTGCAGGTGTCGAACGAGACGCATTGGGACATCTACTTCGTGATGAAGATCAAGAACATCATCGATATGGAGAACAAGCTGAAGGGTGAGCTCACGGACAAGCTCCTGCGGGAGGCGAAGGAGATGGGATTCTCCGATGAGAGCATCGCCAGGATACGCGGATGCGACCATTGGGATGTCCTGAAGAGACGTGAGGATGCAGGCATCGTTCCGAGATACAAGATGGTCGATACCTGTGCGGCAGAGTTCTCCGCAGTCACACCTTATTACTACAGTACATACCACGGACGTTCGTCCGAGGTCAAGAAGAGTGATAAGAAGAAGGTAGTCATCGTCGGAGGAGGTCCGATACGTATCGGACAGGGAATCGAGTTCGACTACTGCTGCGTGCACGGAGTTATGGCGTTGCAGGAGGAGGGCATCGAAGCGATCATGATCAACAACAATCCCGAGACCGTATCCACCGATTATGGCATCTCTGACCGTTTGTACTTCGAACCGCTGTCATTGGAGGATGTCTTGAACGTGATCAAGGCGGAGGATGCCGACGGTGTGATCTGCCAATACGGAGGACAGACGTCCGTCAATCTTGCGATAGATGTCGAGAAGGGTCTGAAGGGTACGAAGACGAAGATCCTGGGGACATCACCGGACCAGATGGATGTGGCGGAGGACAGGAAGAGGTTCACCGATCTCATGCGTTCCCTTGGTGTAAGACAGCCCCCGTCAGGAACTGCATACTCGTACAACGAGGCGATGAGGATCGCCAACGAGATCGGTTATCCTGTGCTCGTACGTCCCAGCTATGTCCTGGGAGGACGTGCGATGGAGATCGTATACTCCGATGACGAACTGAACACCTACATGGAGACGGCCGTGAAGGTCTCCCACAACCACCCTGTGCTGATCGACAAGTACCTTTCCGAAGCGGTGGAGATAGATGTCGATTCCGTATGTGATGGCGAGGATGTCTATGTCGGCGGCATACTGGAACATATCGAATATGCAGGATGTCACTCCGGTGATGCGACAATGGTGATGCCTCCGTACAACATCCCCCAGAATATGATCGACGGGATCGTGGAGATCAACCGTAAGGTCGCATTGGCATTGAAGATCAACGGTCTGATGAATCTGCAGCTGGCGTACAAGGACGGTCAGATATGGATGATAGAGGCCAACCCAAGGGCATCCAGGACCGTACCGTTCATATCGAAGGCGACAGGGGTTCCATTGGCCAAGATCGGTGTCAAGGTCATGCTCGGAAGGAAGCTGAAGGATTTCGGCCTCTCCGGTTACAGGCCGATAGACCATTTCGCCGTGAAGGAATCGGTGTTCCCGTTCCTGAAGCTGCCGGGAGTGGATTCGATCCTCACACCGGAGATGAAGTCCACCGGAGAGGTCATGGGAATCGATCCTGATCTCCATGCGGCATATCTGAAGGCACAATTGGCAGCAGGTACGATACTTCCAAAAGAGGGCGGTGTGTACATCACCGTCAACGATCAGGACAAGCCGCGTGCCGTAGCTGTTGCGAAGTCATTGAAGGACATGGGATTCCGCATCTATGCCACCAGGGGCACATCCGTGTATCTGACGGAGAACGGCGTTGAGAACACGAGGGTGTTCAAGAACACCGAAGGAAAGGAACCGACCGCACTCAGTCTGATGCGCAATAGGAAGATCGATCTACTCATCAATACGCCGAGGGAACATTCAGGCGCCATAAGGGACGGTCATAACATGCGCCGTCTTGCGGTGGAGCTGGAGATCCCGTACATCACCACCATGAACGGTGCGGAGATGGCCATTGGTGCGATCGGGGTCGAGCGCAAGGGCGAGATGGGTGTCAAGAGCATGCAGGAGTACCACAAACTCGAGTTTTGATACTCACTGCATGTTCAGGCCAGTTATGGGCATCATTGAATGGACGGTTCACTGTTTGACACCGTACATTATCCCTGCTGAATTGTACGACGGCGCCATTATCTGGAAGCCGGCGATGTTCATCAGGAAGTCCATGATCACGGAACCGTCCTTCATGTTCTCGTACGCCTCAGGGACGACTATGAACGCACCTCCGGATCTGATGCTATGCATCGTTCTGTAGATGGACACGTACCTGTCCTCCGTGGTGGATGCCGTGCATTTGGCATATATCGCACCGTCGAATATCATCCATCTGTCCATCTCGGACTTTTTACCGTATTGGACCAGATAGTTCCCATCGTTCGTGACCAGAAGGAATCTGCGTATGGGATCCAATATCTTGATCAAAGCATCCAGATCCGTCTTGGGTTCCGATGCCTCTATGTTATCGCTCAGAGTGTAGAACAGATGGAAGTAGTTGGATTCGATCAGGCGAAGTAGTTCGTAATCCCTCATCAATGCTCCATAGTCCTTGTTGATCATCTTTATGGCCAGCGGACTGGTGTTCAGGTCGATGGTACGCGGATAGTTGCCTACGCCCTCCTTTCCGAAGTACAGCAGCTCCCTGGTGCTGCGGACCATGTTGCTGATTACGAAGGTAGGGGCGAAACTCCCTACTATGTCCTCAGGGACGATCATCGTCTTCATCAATGCGTATTTCAGCGGGGCGTACCTCTTCATTGCGTACTGATCGAAGTGATCAGGGTGCATGTACACATCCAAGGCTATGTCGGTGTAATGGTGTCCGAGTGCCTCATCCAGGTATGCAGCCGTCATCCCCAGGCCCATCGGACGGGCGTTCGTCTCTATGAGGACAGGACCTTTACGGTCGATCTTGATCTCTATGTGGCAGAGTCCCCATTTCATCTCTACTGCATCCAATACCTTGTAGGCGTATCTGATCATATCGGTGTGGCCCGGTTCCAGGTCCTTCACCAGTTTCGCGTAATCGTATGCCAGGGTACCGTCGTCGCTGCGGATCTTGGAATATACCCAGATGTCCGTGAGCATGTGTTTCCCGTTACAGCTGAGGGTGTTGACGATATACTCCGTGCCGCCGATGTATTCCTGTGCAAGGACCTTTGAATTGATCTTCCCTCTGGAATCCGGCATGACTAACATCTTCTTGAGATGGTCGATCGCCTCCTCCTTGGAACCACATATCTTCAGACCTACGGTGGAAGCGGATTCGGAGAACTTGAGTACGACCTTCTCCAGATCGTTCTCATCCCAGAATTTGATGAGGTCCTCCTCGCATCCTACCATGGCGGTGTTGATCCTGCGGATGTTCGCCTTACCCAAAGCTTCGAACATCCCCTCCTTGGTACAGCGGAGATATGTGGTTTTCTCATCGTTCCCTATCAGTCCGAGGGCGGCAATGATGCGGTCTGCCAGACGTACGCCGCGTTCTGAACCTGGGAAAACGTACTCGAGATCGTATCCTTTGAGTTTCTCGACGAAGGAATCAAAATCATCCTCCTCATCGATGAAATCAACCTTACCTTCCAGTTCTGCGGAGATTATCCTGCGGTAATCGATACAGTGTTATTTCAACTTGAAATGGCAGTCAATCCAGAATATTATCAATCTTGTAATATAAAAACAAGGTTGGAGCCATAGCATTCGCTAGAAGGTGTCAATAATCAGTTTCTGATACCTTTCCGACCTACATACTGACCATGTTATTCTACGGCCCTCTGAATATTG
>JAFSYZ010000122.1 GCA_017455785.1 Candidatus Methanomethylophilaceae archaeon | reverse complement strand
TACGTGTCGACTCCTTATTTGATGTGAGGTTGCCTGACGGCAACGGTCATATCGACCTGATTGTGAATGTAGAGGCTCAATGGAGATCCAATCCAGGATATTCATTGGCGAAGAGAGCGGAATACTACATCGGAAGACTGGTATCGGAACAGAAGAACACCTACTTCTCAAACGATGATTATGATGGACTCCGCAAGGTGTACTGCATCTGGCTGATACTCAATCCTAACAGGAAGGATTGGAACAAGGTTATCAGAGGCCGCATGGTAACGGAGGTGATCAACGGCACACCTGATATGAATGATCCGGTGTTCGATACATACAACATAACCTTCATCAATGTGGGTCCGTACGATGAGAGCCAGCCGGATATCGTATCGTTCCCATCCACTGTCTTTTACAAGATGAAGGATGACGATAGGAAACGTCTATTAGACATCAAGTTTAATATGAAACTGGATGATTCAATCATAGAGGAGCTGGGGAACGTGAAGACGCTCGATGAGGAGATTTACGAATGTGGCGGCATAGATAAGGAAAACGAGTTCATCGATTTCTACGTTGAAGAGATCCTGACAAGGGTTAGTAAAGGAACAACGATTGAGGATGCCCTCGTAAATCTTGTGATGCCTCCAAATATTAGGGGTCGTGTCGAATCCGAGGTTAGGGAAAGACTCTCCGAATGATTCAGAAGATCATAATCTGACATCAAGTACGCATTCGGTATCTTCATCCGATCATCAGAACAATAAGGAAAATGAAATGGTTACAGATAAAATATTATCTATTTAATGTAAATAATGGTTAAATAGACAATATGTTATCCACTAATATGAAGGATCATATCGAACTCAGCGACCTGTTCGGGGAGATGTCCCTGGACGACAGGATGCTGGCCCTCGCCAGAAGATTGGTTTCATACAGGAAGAGGATCGGTATGACCCAGATCCAGCTCTCAGACAGGAGCGGTGTACCGTACGGTACGGTCAAACTCTTCGAACGCACCGGAAGGATATCGTTGGAGGGATTATGGATGATATCGATCGCATTGGGATGCGACGACCAGATGGATGTATTGTTCACAGCACCGATGGTCACAGCCGCTGACATCAGGAACGGATCGTCATGAATGAACTCAGGGTGATGTACGGCCCCAGGGAGGTGGGCCGTCTCAGGGAGGAATCGGGAAGGATATACTTCGCATACGCCATGGATTGGCTTTCAGACGGATTTCCCATATCCCCTCGTTCGCTCCCTCTGGAGGACAGGGCGTTCACTGCCCGTGACGACCGTTTTGACGGTCTCTTCGGGGTGTTCGCCGATTCCCTGCCGGACGGGTGGGGGACGTACATAACGATCAAGGCATTGAGAAGGAAGAGAATATCATATTTCGACCTCTCCCCGTTGGACAGGCTGTCGCTCATTGGAAGTGATGGTCTAGGTGCATTGACATACATCCCGTCATCCGATATGGAACGGACACCTGACACGAAGGACCTGGATTCCATCTGCGGGGAATGCATGTCCATGATCGAGGATGACAACGGCATCGACATCGATGACATATTCCTCCGTGCCGGTTCCACCGGCGGTGCCAGACCGAAGGTGAACCACATCATCGACGGCGAGGAGTGGATGGTGAAGTTGAGGGAACGTAACGACCCTCCATCCATGGGAAGGATGGAGTACGAGTACAACCAGGCCGCAATGGAATGCGGCATCGCCGTCCCGGAATCACGCTTGATCCCATCGGGGTTGTGCGACGGATACTTCGCATCGAAGAGGTTCGACCGCATCCAGGATAAGAGGGTGCATATGATCACGTTGGGCGGGCTGCTGGAGGTCCCGCGTGACATGCCCTTGCTGGACTACCACACCTTCCTGCAGGCGACACGCTACATCACAGGGTCCCAGGAAGAGGTGATAAAGGCATACCGCCTCGCATGTTTCAATGTACTCTCAGGCAACATGGACGACCATTCCAAGAACTTCGCTTATCTCTACTCCGAGGAGCGGAAGGGATATGTGCTGTCGCCTGCGTACGACCTCACCAGGACGGCCGGGTTGAAGGAACATGAGATGAGCTGTATGGGAGAGGGCGATCCCGATACGGACGATCTGCTATCGTTGGCGGATGTGATGAATATACCAAAGAGGAAGGCTACAGGGATAATCGATACGATAGAGGATGTCGTAAGGAACAGGCTATCAGAGTGGCTGTGATCAGT
>JAFSYZ010000121.1 GCA_017455785.1 Candidatus Methanomethylophilaceae archaeon | reverse complement strand
GGTCGTGTGTACCGCGGTAAGACCGCGGCCGGTCAGAGAGGCCGTGGAATGAGCACGACAGGAAAGGGTGCCGAGAAGGTCAGACCGTCGGTCAGGGCCAACGGCAGAAGGGCCAAGTGAGCCCTTCTACCCCTTAAACCTCTTAACCCTTATCCGGGTTTTTATCAGAATTCTGATGTTCTCATGCTGTTCAGCAATGATTGGACGTCGTCATCGGACATGCCGATGGTCGGGAAATATACGGGTACGTCGTATGCTGAAACGTCCACCTTTGGAAGGTCTTCCAAGGAGATGCCTTTGACCTTACCGAGGATGTCCTTGTCATCCTCCTTGGTCTTGAGGTAAGGGTCGTATCTTCTCAGAAGTTCGTTTCCGTAATCACCGTTGACGATCACCCTGCATCCGCGCTTCATCATCATCCATGCGGAGACGAGACCGCGGTCGTCCTCCACGTCAGCGGAGACACGTCCCTGGCTTCCGAGAGGGAGGCCTCCGGGGCATGGGATGTACTCGTCGAAGATGTACGCCTTGTTGTTCCTGATCTCTATGTAGAAGATGTGATCGGGATTGGTGAGATCCACCTTGATACCGAGATGTTCATTTCTAAGGAAGATGGCCGAACCCGCTTCCTTTGCGATCTCCATGCTCTTGTAGGGATGTGTACCCTCGCGTCTTGCCTTGACGGCGAAGGACTGTCCTTCGGACAGTCTTCCCACCGAATATTCCGCGGCTGTCTTGCAGACGTCATCCATCTGCGATGTGCATACCTCTGTGACGGAGAGGGAGCCGATACCGAACACCCTCTTGATGGATTTCACACAACCGTCTATGTCCTCGCTCTCGATGTAGTAACGCGCATCGGCATAGGAGACCAATGCCTCTATACCGTCGGATGCCAGCATCGTGAGCATGTTGTTACGGAGTATATCCTCGAACCTGATCCTCACGGGCGTGCTCTTGAGGCCTATCTCGCAGTATCTTACAAGGATTGTGGACACGTACAGGATTATGATTTCAACATATTTGAAAGGATTAGCAATCAGCTGTCTTCAATCAAAGACTCGTATCTTTCCTTCCTCTTTGATAACTCATCTATGATACATTTCCTGAGATCGTCATCCATCTCCTCAACGTTCCATTCACGGCTTCCGAACTTGCCGGAGTCTATCTTGGAGATTATCAACTTTACCGCATTGTCTCTATAGAACTCATATAATCTTGCGTGTGATGATACGCTACTGATTGCATAACCGATTTCATACCCATCAGCATAATTATCCGCGTATTCCTTACCGTAATCTTCTACCAGCTCATCATATCTTTCTTTCTTGAGACCGAATATGGATCTTTCTATGTCAATCGACACTTCTTGAAAAAAGACCGAAGGCATTGATTCTTAAAATTTCCCTTTTCAGGATTTTCGATTACAATGGAAATAGAGGTGGCTCAAGTTAATAAAGAAAAGTGTGAAAGGTCATTCGACCTTCATCTTTGATAATTCAATGGACAGCTCTTCGCGAAGATCTTCTTCCATGTCCAATTCCTGCAGCACTTCAGCATTCAGGAGTCCTTTTCTCATCAATATCATATACGAATTGAACTGCATGTCATGAGCCTTCTGATGTTCTATCATCATACCCTCATATCTTTCTGCTTCAATACTGTTCTCGGTGAAACTCATGAGCTTGTCGACCCCCCTTAGTACGTATCTATCCAGTTCTATCACATAGGCTTTTCTTATTGCGTCATAACGCTCCGTCATGTCCATCTTCGGTGACAGCAGAGTGGTTACGAATCTCAGCCTCTCGTCCGTATCGTCATCATCATAACTCCCCAATCCTACGATGATTATGTTGATACCGGACATGGACGTGTCGCCACCCATTTTAGTACCGTTGTCATCCCTGAGACAATAATGATAGATGTGATTCTTGAACTCTGTAGTCGGATTGAGTACGATCCATATGGTGTACACATCCTTGGCATCTTCGTACCTGTTATCACTTATGTCCCTCCCCAACTGGGAGAACATCATACCGCCGCCGTAGACCTGCATCCTTCTTAGAAGGCGTGTCCTCTTTCCTATGCTGCTCTGTGATTCGATTCCTACCTCAGGGACCTCTTTGTACCGTCAGGGACCTTGATCTCGAAGGCGGAATCCATGATAATACAGCCTTCCTCGATCCTTATCTCGGTGTTGCCTTCACGTACGGTGTTGGTATCTTCGTTTACGTCTAGGTAATTCTTCACCTCCTCATAGTCCATACCTTGGAATTCCGGGATGAAGTCCTTCAGGAGCATGGCGAGGACGTCGGCGTTGGAGATCACCGTTTTGAAACCGTGATCGAGAAACCGAACACCGAATCCATCGTTTGGTCGTTAGGCCATTTGACACTTACGAGGATAATAGGGAACGGGCATAGGAAACAGGCAATCTACAGCAATTGGAACCCTATCTCGAGGGAGATCTTCGGCAATATCCGTGCGGATCTTGAAGGAAATCTGATAATTCCGGCTTGAAAACATACATTCGGGACCACGATTATCGAGGCATCGTGAAGCGGATGCTATGCAAAACCGCAAGTGGCAAATGGGCCAGGCTTCGTTCAGCAGTCACAAAGTGGCGAGGTCAGATTGAATAACAGATTCTATCGGTTCTTAGACAGTTCTAATAATTCATCGAACAGCAACCAGATATTGGTCCCGGGATTGCCGTCTTTGATATCATCCAATCCTCTGAATGCACGGGCACGCTCTACGGCCCTGTTCTTTTTGTTATGAAGGATATGCCAGCAATCCTTCGTCTCTGTGTAACCTTTGATATATCCTGTGAGGTCGGACTTCAGCTCCTTACAGGTTTTCATCTGAACTTTTTCCACATAATGGAGTAGAAAGAATACCTCGAAACAGGGATTACTAATGATCATCCTCACCCCGTGTCTGACAGCATAATCATTCGCATCGATCAGTTCATCCACGGTATTATCGTCCACATCCAATACACAAAAAGCAAGATCGCCGTCTTTCTTGGACATCCCTTTTTCCTTGAATCTTGCGATGCATCTCTTCACCATTTTCATCGGCTGATTACCGTTGAAACGTTCTACATGTAGGGAATAGTTGCTACCCCTTACCTTCAGATGATTAATGTAGATCTCCTCTGTCTTTCCTTCCACAAGGATGAACACGTTGGGAATCATTCTCATCAATGTCATTCTGACTCCATGAGCCTCTCGGGCTCTATGAAAGGTTTGGCACCGAAACTACCGTTCAGATATGCCTTCCTTATGTTGAGATCCTTCCTCACCCCTCTGTAATCGGAAAGACGGGCCAGTTTAGCGTTGTATGTATTCCAATCCTTGATGGTGAACCATATCTGATCGCGTCTCATGGTCTCCTGTCCCATAAGCTCCACGTCATGCGTGTTGAAGATCAATTGAGCTCCCTTCTTGTTCTCCGTAGGATCATTGAACAGTTTGACCAACCATTCGCAGATATCGGTATGGAAACTGAGATCCAATTCGTCCACAACCAATGTATAACCGCCGATAAGGCTGTTAATCGCGGGACCTATGACATTGAGGAAACGTCTGGTACCAGCCGATTCGCTGTTCAACGGCAGTTCCTTTTTTATGCCATTAACGGTGTGTTCCACCCATATGTCCTGGAAGACCGGGACGTAGGAGTTCATATTATTGTTACCGATGGGTGTGCCTTCACGGTTGTTGCGGTCGTAGACATTCGTAATCCCGAAGTCTGCGATACGTAATGCCTTGGATATCAGTTTCTTGAATCTCTTGTCATTATTGGCTATTATTATCGTCTGTCCCAGATAATCCGCAGATGTCTGTACTATCGGATGGAGTTTCTCCAGGAACCACTTGTATACCTTCAGGGACTCGGGATGATTGAACTGGGCCGCGACGGATAGATACAGAACGTTCTCACGGACCTTCTTCGAGTTGGCGGTCTGACTCCTTTTGTCGGTGGGGAATCTATACTCGTTGTCCTTTCTTTCGAATATGATCTTCTTCTTACCCTGCGGAAATGAGAACAGATGTTCCTCGGTTATCGATTTCTGATTGTAGGAGAATCCATAAAGATATCTGATATCTTCGGTGATCAACTCCATCTCGAAGGATGTGGGTTCATGTGCCGCTCCCTTTTGGAATAGGAACGGGGAATAATTCAATGCGACCCCGGGAAGGTGGGAAGCCGAATCGATAACGAAATTCCTCATGAGGTCGATAGCCTCCAGGAACTTCGTCTTACCGGAAGCGTTGGCACCGTAGATGACGGCAGTACGCAATACGCCTGAACGTACGACATCGGTGTAGATCAGACCCTCTTCATGGCTCTTATCGGATGTTGCTTCCATGGACAGGGTCACCCTGTCCTTGAATATCTTGTAGTTCTCCAGACCAAACTTCAGCAACATGTTCAATTAATCGTTTGATTTATATTTAATTTTTGTGAATTTTTCACATATTTACCATTAATTATTGATGGTTATATACATATAGACGTGCTTTCGACACCCTCCGCGTAATTTTTTAGGAATTATTTTCCGTGTTTGATTCGGTGTAGTTTTTGGTTGAAATATGCCGAATTTGATGTTTTTCAGGTGTTTTTGGCACTGTTTTACTGGAAAATAGGCAGATGATGATAGCTACCGCTACCGTAATGATCTGTTGTGCAATGGCGATATTCTCGCGTACCTATAAATAGTTAAGCAATATATATCGAAACAACAAAGTTGTTTCGATTATAATTGCTTAAATCGGAATAGGATCGGTCTCTTGTGCAGAATCAAACGATTTCATGTACAGGAAACAGGACCATGGCTTTCAGAAGGGAGGATTATTCGGGTATCCCGGCATCAAGCGCATTAGCCATGGCCCTGATGGAATCATCGGGCATCAGACAGATGATAGATGATGCCTGCGAATATGATGTCCAAAGACTTCTCACACCTGGTAACGCCGTCAAGGCGATGATCGGTCCGATCTTCGATGCTAGGAAGAAATCGCCGCTGAGCAAGATTCACACCTTCTACCATTCCGCTCCGATCAGAAGGCTGTTCGGCAGTAGGCTCAATGAACAGAGTCTCAACGACCAAGCCTTCGGCCGGTCGTTGGACACCCTTTACGATGCTGACAGAAGACAGCTGATGTGGGATTGCGCCGACAGCATATGCAGGAGGTACGGGCTGCAATCCGATGTGTATCACATGGACAGCACCGACTTCTCCGTCTATGCGGAAGATGACAAGGATGATGTCTTTGAAGCGATACCGATGTTCAACGGCCATCCGAAGGACGGCCGTTGTGACCTCAGGCAATATGCAGTCCAATCTATAACTGATGGAAACAACATCATCCGTTTCGTGAAACCGTACAGCGGGAATGTGGTGGATTCCCAGATGGACATGGAGACATTGGACTTCCTGGAGGAGAACATCGACTGCAGCAACAGTGTCCTTGTGGCCGATTGCAAGCTTGTCAACGATGATCTTGTCGATCGCATCTTCGGTATGAGATTGGGATTCGTTTCCAAGTGTCCGGAGAGCTTCGGGAAGAAGGCTGCGGAGAGGATCAGATATTCCGCAGAGAACGGGATCATGGACCCATCCATAACTAAGGACGGATGGGAACTGTATGACTGCGATGACGATATAGAAATCTGCGGTGTGAACCGCAGACTCCGTTTCATCGCTTATCGCATCCCTGCGAAGAAGGATAGCAATCTAGAATATCTGAAGGTGCAAGGAGAAAGGGAGGTCAGAAGGGTCTTCAAGAGGTTCTCCAAGGAGATGTTCAGCTGTGAATCCGATGCAAGGAAGCAGTTCTCATTGACCTTGGGCAAACTGAAGGGTTCGGCGTATGATGTCAGTGCTGACTTCATCCCCGTGGAGTCGAGGGTGAAGCGCAAGGGACGCGGACGCTCTAAGAAGGATGATGTTCCTGAGATCATCACGGAATGGAAGGTCGATGTATCCTACAAATTCGATTCAGAACTTGCGGAGAGGATGGCTGGCGACGAGGACATCCGTGTGATAATCACGAATCTTCCAAGGATGAGCGACAGGACCGTGGGCATCCGCACGGGTGCGGATGCCGATGCGGTCCTGAGGCTGTACCTTGACGAATACAAGGTCGAGAGCAACTATGCACTGATGAAATCGGGCATGGGTATCGACCAAGTGTATCTGCAGACCCCATCCAGAGAAAGCTCCATGATATTCGTTATAGGTATCGCCACTCTGCTGTCTGATGTAATCACAAAGGTGCTGAAGGACAACGGTATCGGCAAGACCTCCAAGACCGTCAACGAGGAACTGGTGTCGCTAATTCTGAAAGAAGGGACCGAGGATATCGTGGCCCTTGGAAAAGATGATTCCATCGATCAGTTGGAAACGTATGTCAAGCTATTGAAATTGGATCCGGAATCGCTTCTGGGTGTATTCTGAGCCCATGCCGAAGGCATGGGCGATGGTTATCAGCAGCAGCTATGGGCAAACGGTGAAAATTCAGAGTAGGGTGTCGAAAGCACGTCATAGGTAACTTGACAATACCAAACAGCGTAATCACAATCGGCAAATATGCTTTCGCAGGCAGTTTCGTTAGTGTTATTGTAGAAGAATCCACACTGACCATCGGTTCGTCGGTTACGACCATTGGGGATAACGCATTCAACGGATGTAGCGGCTTCAAAGGTCTGACAATTGAAAACGATTCAGAAATGGTGGAGATCGCTAAGGGAGCATTCGAAGGTTGTAGTGCTCTTACAGGAGCATTAACCATTCCAAACAAGGTAATAATGATAGGTGAACGTGCTTTCTACGGCTGTAGCAATATTGATGGACTGGCCATCGGCACATCGGTAACAACCATTGGATCATACGCTTTCTACAACTGTTCAAAACTCACAAATACATTGGACATACCAAG
>JAFSYZ010000120.1 GCA_017455785.1 Candidatus Methanomethylophilaceae archaeon | reverse complement strand
GATGTCAATAGCACTGCCACCAGTATCGCGGTGAACACAGTTATCCCCAGGACCGCACCGATGATCACCTTCTTGTTCACACCATAGACCTTGCTGGCGACCACAGGGTTGACATCCAAACTTCCGCCATCGGTCTTGCTGAGTGATTGGATACCATCACACAGCATGCGTGTGGTGTCGACATCTTTCATGTTGAACACGATCAGACCATTGGAATGCTGCACAACCACAAATGCAGGAAGGTCCTTCCTCCCTGAGAATGTGAAACTCCCCAGCTCTTTATTGACGAACCTGCCGGAAGCGTTCTTGAATCCTCTGAAACCGAACGTTCCTATACGTGTGTCCATTGACTCCCTGAACTCGACGGCCTTGATATCCTTATAAAGGATGGTCTCATTCACCATCGGTCCGTTGACAGTGAATCCATCATATGACAAAGTGACATCCGTCGACTTGTTGCCCCATAATGGTATGGTCAATATGATAATCGAAATCGCAAGGATGATCAGGAACGGGATGAGGTCGATGATACCGAATGTGAACAGTAATGAATCGGTTATGATCATCAGCAAAGAGACAACCAATGCGATGAGGAACCTCATCCTGCCACTCATGGTGGCGATATCATGATAGAATGGTTAAAAGGTATGCAGGGGGCATGCGCCCCCTGAATGCGTTTACTGGGTTCCCTTTCCGTACTCGACTTTGAGGGATTCCATCTTCTCTTCTTCAAGCTGGTCGTAGTAGAACCTTCCGAGGTTGGACTTGAAGGTTGCATCCTGAGGCATGACCTTCTTCATACCGACCATGAGCTTGGAAGCGACTCCCATGAGGTTCTTGGTAAGACAGATTCCGAACTTCGTCCTTCCGCAGACCAGGTGTCCGGGGTTGACGATGTCGTGGGGATCCATCAGTGTCTTGATGTCCCTCATGAGTGCGGGCTCCTCTCCTGTGTGGATGACATCCAGGTTGGATGCGAAGAACACTCCCAGACCGAGTGAGCGTCCGCCGTACTGCATCGCCCTGTCTCCCATGTAGAAGTTGTAGGCGAATGCGGTCATTCCCATGATGGACTCGTCGTCCTTGAAGTAGTAGGGCATGAACATGCATGTGCTGCGGTCGGAGACCATTCCGACGATTCCTCCGGGCTCCATCTTCATGACTTCGAATCCCTTGTAGCACTCGTCCACGAACTCTCCCCAGTGCTGTGTCTCGACGACGACCTCTGCGGGGATGGATCCTACACCGGCCTTACGGCACCTGTACTCGTAGCACCTCTCTTCCCACTCGTGCTCGCAAATCTCGGTTGAAACCTTCCTTCCGCCTGCACCGATACAGATGTCATCAATGACCTTCTCCTCGAGGTCGAGGAATTCGGGTGCTCCCTGGAGTGTGACCAGGAGGATGTTGTTCACGTCGGGTGCGTGCAGACCTGCCTTCCTCTGGTTCTCGAAGTGGTATGAATCGGACCATGCGATATGAAGGGGCTTGACACTTGGGTGGTTGACAATCTTCTGGATCGGGTCGTGCATGTCCTTCAGTTTGTCGTAGTCGTATCCGAGGAACCTGAGCTCTCCCTTGGGGTAGACCCTGAGGGTGACGGTTCCGATGAATCCGAGTGTTCCCTCTGCACCTGCGAAGAGCTGGTTGAGGTTGTATCCGGACATGTTGTTACCGACGTTGTCGTAACCTGTGTTGATGATCGTACCGTCGGAAAGAACGACTTCGAGGTTCATGAGGTTGTCCCTTGCTCCGCCGTACTTGTATCCGCCGATACCGATTCCGCCTGTGGAGACCCATCCGCCGAGTGTGGCCGAGGGGAACGATGAGGGTGTGGATCCTACGAAGAGTCCTTCCTTCTCACATGCCTCCATGATCTGCTTCCATGTACAGCCGGCATCCGCCTTGACGTACATGTTGACCTTGTCGACGCAGTGGACCTTGTTCATCTTCGATGACATGTCCATGAGGATTCCGCCTTCAACAGGCATGGAACCTCCGAGTCCCCATGTGGATGCTCCCCTGGGGGTGACGGCTACACCGGTCTTGAACGCCAATGCCGCGATCTTCGAGACCTGCTGGATGTTCTGAGGCCTGACGACTACGTCAGGGATGTTCTTGAATGCAAGCGATGCCTCCTTCGGCAGGGGTGCCAGATCATGGCTGTACAACATCCTGTCCATGTCACTGGTGTTGACGTTGTCCTTGCCCACGATCTCCTTAAGTTTCTCGATGATCTCAGGTGTGACCTTGCGTGATAAGTTCTCTGCCCCGTTGTCTTTCATTTGTCTTCCTCCACTCTAACCCGAGTGCTATGATGCAATCTGGTAGTTGGTCGGTGTTTATAACCCTTCCTTCCTTGTTTTATAAAGCAAAAGGCGGTTGATTCGAAATTCGTATTATATTGATTTTTTATCAACGAATTTCGCAAGACCACAGGAAGCCAGTTCCTTCATGGCTATGTCTGGCTCAACTGAGTAAAGATGAGTGTGACAATGACAGTCGGAACAGCCGAAACCATCGACCGCAGGGAGTGCTCCGACAGACTCTAAGATGCGTCCCAATTCACATTCTGAAACATCCGTACCCTCATACTCCATGGCCCACATATCAACAGCGACGGTGGTGAGATTATCAATGTGCCAGCGTATCGTTTTCTTATGCGAGAGATGACGTCCGACCCTCTGATCGAGACCGCCCATCGCACTGCCTACATAACAATAATGACCCGGAGGGAGACGGACGTGACCAATGGATCCCACGTCCGCCGCGAACCCTTCGGGCAGATTAATGAAGAGGACGTAGGCCCCCTTCCGTTTCATGCCTTCTTCCTGCGGTCCTCGTCCTCGACCTCTGACTTGGTCTTGATACGGATGATCGTACTGCTGTCATTGATCTTGGACTCGGTTATCCTGGCGATGTCCGTGAGCTTGCGTCCGTACACCTCCAGGTTGTCGAAGTACTCCTTGTGCTCGTTGTATGGGATCTTCACCCTCAGTCCGTCCAGGTGGAGGACGATGGGTGCGGGCCTCAGGCTCATGTCGATGGGCTCGTAGTTCTCCAGCAGCTGCTTCAGTTCAGCAGGATGGACGAACAAGGGATCCTCCTCGAGCATCTTCCTCCTTGCCCTGATGACGCTGTCGATGGTGTCACCGATCTGTTCCAGCTTCTTCCTTTCGTCACTGGATCTCATCCTCTCGGCCTTACGTCCGACGCCTGCCACGATGGCCTCGCAATCATCCTCGAGACCCTCGGGTTCAGGACCGCATACGAGAATCACAGGTACGCCGATCTCGTCGAAGAGATGCTTCTTGTGCTCCACACAGTGCTTGAAGTTACCGAGCATGAACACCGCTGCGTCATACTCCTCGATGATCGCCCTCTCCTTGGCAGAGATCTGCGATGTAGCCTTTCCTCTGCCCCTTGCGAGACCCATGACAACGGATATTCCACCGTACTCCCTGATCTCCTCCGCGATATCGCATATCGGGTGAGGCATGTGGTGCCTTCCGAGTGTGCATCCTACCACGGCGATCTCGGTACCGGCCAACGGGACGTTCTTAACTTCGCCGCCGACATCCTTGCAGACCTTGCTCAGGTACTCCTTGTCCTCTCCGGGGATCGACATCGTTACGGACAGGAGCTGTGAGCTC
Organism: Candidatus Methanomethylophilaceae archaeon; assembly: GCA_017455785.1. Taxonomy (GTDB): domain Archaea; phylum Thermoplasmatota; class Thermoplasmata; order Methanomassiliicoccales; family Methanomethylophilaceae; genus Methanarcanum. The sequence continues at coordinate 6,177 of JAFSYZ010000120.1, read as the reverse complement.
CTCGTCTTCTGAAGTACCACACCTCCGACATCCTCGATCGCTTCGAAGAGCTCTTCCGAACGGTAGACACCGCCGTCATACATCATGACCTCGAACATCAATCATCAACTCCCATGCTCTTGTGCACTTCCATTCCCTGTGCCTTCTGCTCCGGCGTCATGATCTCCTCTGTCGCAACGATAGTGATGACGTTGCCTTCGGAGATATTGTGACGGTTCTTGATACCCTCGGGCATCGCACGCCACAGTGCACCGATGATCTCCTTCTTCGCTTCCTCTCCCGATGAGATCTGGAGGTCCTGTATCTCCTCCTCCTTACCGCCGTAGACGATCAGATCGAACCTCGTCTGCTGCTCGACCCTGTCCCTGCTGTACTTCCTCCACAGCTGCGACAGGATCTCCGGGGCGTACTTCTCATCAGAGATGGAGAGGTGTGTGTCCATGCCGTCCTGCCTTATGGAGGCGGCATCGGAGATGACCTTGTTTGTCGGCTCGTTGACCAGCCTCACGCTGAAGATGAACAACGGCACCTCAGGCTGGAGGACGATCTTGGCCTTGTCTATCAGGATCGCTTTGCCCACATCGTTCATGATGGTCTCGAACAAGTGTCCGTAGGCATCACAAGCGTAGGCGTCCGATCCGCTGACATCGATATTCATGGGTCACCTCACAGGAATCCTGAACTCAGCAGAGCGCCTCCGACTGCTCCGATGAACTGTGAGTTCTCGGGAACGATCGGCGGCTCTCCCAGTACCTCTCCGATGGCCTTGACCAGACCTGCGTTCAGCGATGTACCTCCGACCTGGATGATCGGATGCCTTACATCAACTTCCTGCAGCTGCTGCTCGTATACCTGTTCGGCAACGGAGTGACAAGCCGCTGCGGCGACATCCTCGAACGATTTACCCTCACCGAGTGTGGTGACCAGGTCCTGGATACCGAAAACCGAACAGTAAGAGTTCATCTTGGCGTTCTTCCAGTTACCCTTGACCGCATAGTTACCTAATTCGGATACATCGATCTTCAGCCTTCTGGCGGTCATCTCCATGAAACGTCCTGATGCTCCTGCGCAGACTCCACCCATGGTGAAGTTGTCAGGTACACCGTCACGGACTGTGATGGCCTTGTTGTCCATTCCTCCGATATCGATGATGGTCGCCTCTCCGCGCTGCCTGTCCGCGAGCCAGACGGCGCCCTTGGAGTTGACCGTGAGCTCCTCCTGGACCAGCTTGGCGTTGAAGTGCTTACCGAGTGTGAAACGTCCGTATCCTGTCGTTCCAATAGCCTCCAGATCCTTCAGTTCCACACCTGCCATCTTCATCGCTTCCTCCAGCACACTGGTGGCGGATTCCACGACATCACCGGTGGGCATCCATGCCTTTCCGATGATCTTGTTGTCCTGCATGACCACCGCCTTGGTGGTGGATGAACCGGAATCCAATCCGGCCGTGAGTCCGGACTGCTTCTCCCTTGCCAGCAGTTCCTTCCTTGCAACTATTGTGACCAGAGCCTCCATCCTTGTCAGGAGCTGTGATGCCTTGAGCCTCTCGGTGAACGAGTATGTGACCACGGGCAGTCTGGTGTTCTCCTGGATGAACCTCCTCAGTTCGTTCCTCACCAGTGCAGCCTCGGCACACCTGAAACAGGTGGCGATGAACACCGCATCCGCATCGTACAATCCATCAGCGAGCTGTACCGCCCTTGCGATCATCAGCTTGAGCTGCGGTGACCTGGGGTTGAATCCGAACCTCTCCACCGCCGCATTGATGTCCGCTGCGGATACATCGGGGTAGACGATCTTCGCTCCGACACTGCGTGCCGCCTTCTCTATCTCATACTGTACACTGCTGTACTCCGTACCGCAGGACAGCTGTGCGATCTTGATCAATTCGGCCATATCAGTTCGCCTCCTTCTTATCGAGTCCCTGGAGGAACTCCTTCACCTTAGCGACCACAAGTTTACCCTGCTCCTCATCCTCAGGGTATGTGACGTACAGCACAGGGATGTTGCGCCTCTGCAGAAGGTACTTCACCATCAGGTTGGAACGCTCGCATCCGACGCATCCGAACGAGAAGGGTGCGCCTTCCATGACTACTGCGGCGTCAGCCTCCTCGATCAGGGGGCCCCATACGGCGAGCCTTCCTCTGATTCCTGATGGAACTTCAATACCTGCGTACTTGAGTCCCTTGATGACGTCATCCAACGTAACGTTCATCGGCGGCATATCTATCTCTATGTTGTCCACCCTCTCCTGGAGGGCAGCCATTGTGCTGAGCGGCTCGTGGCCGAATCTCTCTATCAAATCGAACAATATCAGACTGTTTGGGGGATCGATGAACACCTTCATTGGTTCACCTCGCATATTTTCTTGAATTCTGTGACTGGAAGCTGTTTCTTTGGTTCCGGTTCGACGACCTTCTCTCCTCTGTCGGAGGCGTCCAGGCCGGCGGATATGTTGGTGAGTGCGTTCCACTCCATCTCCAACTGTGAGAATCCCGGTCTCGTTCCGTGATGGGCACGGCATCTCCTCGGATCTCCCAGAGGGTATGCCCTGATCTTGGAGAAAATCCCGTTGGGATCGAGTTCCCTGGCCGCATCGCGTACCTTCCTGACTAGGTCCCTCGGGCCCTCTATCAGACATCCGTAGCATGTCTCCTTGACGGAGATCCTCTCTCCCATCGCGTGGATGGTACGGGAGAGCTGATCCGGCGTGACATTGGATGTCGGTGCTATCATCAACAATCTTGTCTCTCTTTCCTCGCTCATCATCTCTCCTCCATGATGTATACGACCTCTTCGTCACCGAGGTTCTTCACGAACTCGTCCAGGTCGTCCTCGAACCTTCCGAAAATGTTGGTTCCGTATCCCTCCTCTCCGGTGGGACCGTACTCCTTGCTGTCCGCCAGCCTGATACCTATCAGACCAGCCTCGGGCCTGGACTGGTTGGTGAGACCGAGGTCTCCGCGTTTGCATCTCTTGAACGGATCGTCGGGATACAGTGTGTGGGCACGGCTCTTGTCACCTTCGAACTGTATCATCGGCATGCCTTCGAACATGAAGAACACCTTCAGCGAACCGATGGGTTTGTGGCTCAATCCGGTGACCTTCTCGAAGTAGTGCACACTGATCGGTGATTTCTTCCTGTCAAGGGATACCTTGTGTATCTTTTCTTTCTCCACACCGAAGGTCTCCACCTCTCCTTTCTTGATGGCGTCGATGGTCCTCTCCGGGATCTGCTCCACGACGATGGCGTCATCGGAGACGTTTCCGCTGCGCTTCTGCTTGACGCCCCTGGACTCCAGGAATGCCGCGGCCTCCTTCTGCGTCATACCTACGCTGAGCAGACGTGCGGGCTCGGTGACGACACTGACATCGTCGCCGTCCACTGCCAGTTTAGCGATGGGCATTCCGCCGATGATCTGTCCCGCACAGTTATGGGAAGGCGATAACTGCCTTTTCTCCTTATAGAAGAGGACACGTCCAAGACCTACTCCCTGCGATCTCACGGTCACGGTTCCTACGCCCCTAACCTTCTTGTCCTCATCGTTCATCGTTATGTCCTGGTCATCGGAACAGGCAGCATAACTTCCCGTTGCATCCGATATGTGCAGGTAACCCTTGCTAGCCAATATCAACAGATGTTCAGCACTCTCGGGCGACCCCTCATCCAGTTTGATGCGGATGTGGGTGTCGATGCTGTAACCCTCCTCCAGCTTGTATTTCAGATCGGTGGTGACTATGACGTTCTCCGTGCTCTCCTCTGAGACGAGCGGTCTGACCTCTACGATACGGTCGCCCTCCCTGAAGATGTCGAGGATGTGCCTTCCGGATGTGATGTGACCTATACGTCCGTCACCTGCACCGTATGTTCCGTGGTGGTCCTTCCTGGCGATCATGAAGTAGGTGGTCCTGTTGTCGAAACCTCCCAGTGAGAAGAAGCAGTCGTAGCGCCTGTACATCCTCTCGGTCTTGTCCAGAGGTATGTCGGTGGGGAACGAACCGAACGCGTTCAGCTTCTCGGTGTTCCATCTGAGTGTCAGCTGCGACATATCGGTCACCATGTTCCTCCAGATCTCGGAATCCCTTCCGTCGTCCAGATGGATGACCATGTTACCCTTCTCGGTGACGATCTCGAAGTCCTCGGACTCCTTCACCAATCTCTCGGTGGACATGTGGATCGATACCAATGTGTTGGGGACATAGTGCTCCCCCTCCAAGGCATCCTTGAGTGTCGCCTTGGCCTTCAGCTCCTTCTCCTTGCCGTTGACGATGACCTTCATTCATCATCACCCCTGTTGTCGGGAAGCAGCTTCTGCACCTTGGATACGATCTCATCCAACTTGTCCTGCGGACACGAGACGCCTCTGATGACACCGTTGACGATCTCCATGATCGTTCCTTTGGTGTTGACGTCCTTGTCTGCGGGCATGACGTCCCTGGTCTTCACCCCGATGGCGGCAAAATCCTCGAAATCGACAGGACACTGACATACAAGTATGGCAGGGATGTCGACGTTCCTCAGGATCAGCCTGGCCTTCCAGATGATGTGACTGCGCACATTGCCCAGGTGTATCAATGCGACCTTAAACTGCTGGATCCTCTCCACCTCCAGAGGGTCCAGACCCATGCATTGCCCGTGCGATACGTCCTCAGCATCCGCTGGGACACCCGCACCGGCGTTCAGGACCAATACCGATGTGTCGATACCTTCCTCCCTGAGTGCGTAGGTGATCTCGCACACGGGTTTGGTGATGTGCCTTCTGCCTGGTCCCATGGCGATGGCCACCACGTCCCTGCCGCTCTCGGAGATGGTCGCCCTCTGGGCTAGACCTCCTCCCTGACCCATTCCCATGGATTCGCGGCATTCGACGAAACTAAGGTGTCTTCCGATTCTCTGCTTCAATTCAATTCACCGTTGTTCTCTGCTAGTTCCTTCTCGATCCTGTCGAAACCGCTGATGATCTCTTCGGGTTTGCCCATCTCCACGATCTTACCGCCCTTCATCAAAGCGGCACGGTCGCAGCAGTTGAGGATGAAGTCCATATCGTGACTGACGACGACGAAGGTCTCTCCAAGATCCTTCCTTGCCGCAAGCACTGCCTTGGCGACCGTGACCTTCGTGATCGGGTCCATCGTTCCTGTAGGCTCATCCAGGATGACGATGCGTGGTTCTTTAATCAATACCTGAGCGAATGCGATCCTCTGACATTCTCCGACGGAGAGTGCGTCAGGATATGAGTACAATACCTTCTCGATGTCCTTCTTGGGGAATCCTACACTCAGAAGTACCTGAACGGCCTTCACCTTGGCTATCTCCGCAGGAAGTGTTACACCGATACAGACGGTAAGGTTCCTGAGGATGTTATCGAACGGGTACAGCGTGTATTCCTGGTGAAGGACCCCGATGTACGGTGTGGCCCTTCCCTTGCCCATGAATCCTGTCTCGCTCATGTCGATCCAATCCTCACCGATCTTGATCTTGACCACTCCCGATGTCGCGGGCGTCATACCGGCGATCATACGTGATGTTGTGGTCTTTCCCGCTCCGGAGATTCCGACCAGTGCGAAGATCTCATTCTCCTTGATATCGAACGATACTCCGTCGACGGCCTTGACCACTCCTCTTACCACGGAGAAGTAGTGTTTCGTCGCATTCTCGACGACGATGAACGGCTCACCGATGTTGGCCTTCTCCGTCCTCTCGAAGTGGTATTCCTCCATGAACTTCTTGGTGACATCTTTGGGCTTACCGTCCATTATGACGTTACCCGCATCGAGCCATATGGCCTCATCCGCCATCTTGTCGATGGCCTCCGGCCAATGTGAAGCGAAAATCATGCATATGCCGTGTTCGCGGACATACTTAACAAGCCTCTCGTGAACGAGGTTGGCCGTGTAGGGATCCAATGTTCCTGTAGGTTCGTCAGCGAGGAAGAACAACGGGTTCTTCGCAAGCTGCCTTGCCATGACGACCCTCTGCTTCTCTCCTCCGGACAGGTCACGTGCGATGTGTGTGATCCTGTGCGTCATGTTCACGAAGTCGAGGAGTTCGATGGTCTTGTCGATCTTCTCCTTCTCGGATACCTTGTCGCCGATGGCCTCGAAGATGTTCTCCATGACGGTGTTGTCACCGAACAATGCGAACGTCCTCTGTAGCATGATCGAGATGCGCATCTT
>JAFSYZ010000119.1 GCA_017455785.1 Candidatus Methanomethylophilaceae archaeon | reverse complement strand
TGCCTGTCTATGACAGGCTCCATTCATTGAGACCGGAGGAAGGATGGGACCTCAGGAAGAGGATCGCGGAGATCCTATCCCATACACCGACGACATCCGATGCGGCCATAGCATCATCCTCCTTAGGGGACCTCATCTCATACTACGATCAGTGGGACAACGGCAATAGATCCGTCGTCCAATCGGTAAGGTCATCACAGCCGTACAGGGATAACGACGCCGATTACATCCTGGCATCCGCGAGGATGTCCGAAGATGCCAAGACCATGATACAGGAATACAGGAAGATCCCTGAACCTAGTTATTCGATCCTGGTCGAGCTTGCTCATTGTCTCATGGATGACGAGAGATATCCTGCCACCGAGACCGTCTGCAGGAATCTTTCGCTGAAGAACACAGGCGACCGCAGACTTAACGAACTCCTCATAGAACTGTACACCAGGATGAACGACAGGTCCGGACTAATGTCGTCCGTGCAGAAGTACCTGTCATACGACTACGCCGACACGGATGCGTACTCGTACGCATGCGAACACCTGATCAGACTGTCGATGAACGCCGACGCATCCATCCTGATAGACAGGATGCTTGAATCGGGCGTTCCTGAAGCATACTACCTGTCAGCGAAGAACGACCGTCTGATGGGCAGACACACCCATGCCCTGAGATCGATCAAGAAGGCGTTGAAGAAAGACCCTGAGAACATGGATGCACTCATCCTCAAGGCCAGGATCCTACTGGAATTGGGGAAGGAATCCAAGGCCATGGGTAACCTGGAGTACGTACTCTCGACGTACGGGGAAGTACCTGAGGCACTGGCGATAAAGAGAGACCGCCTCGCGAGCAGAGGGGACCTGGAAGGGGCATACTCCTTATGCGAGAGGATTAGGGCAGTATCAGGGGACTCCCCCGAACTGTTGGGGTACATGGCAGACCTTCTGGAGAAGATGGGCAGACCCGATGATGCGGTCAGACTGTACCGTGATGCCATAGGGATACGTGTCGACCCCCAACTGTTCATCCAGGTGATGACCTCATTCATCAGGGACGGGAAATACGAGGATGCCGCATCCATGGCTGCGGAATATGATGACACTTACGGCAACATGCAGGCCACCTGGATACTGAAGGGGAATGCGGAGTACGCATGCGGGAAATATGCGGATGCGTACGAATCCTACGAGAGGGCGTTGGAGATAGACCACAGCGACCCTGTGCTCTGGCATTCAAGGGGTCTTGCAGCCGAGGCCATAGAGGACTATACCACTGCGGAGGACGCATACGACCGTGCCGTCATCCTGGACCTGGAGAATCCCGACTATTGGATATCCAGATCCGTAATTAAGGAGAAGACCGGGGACCTTATCGCCGCTGTGGATTCCCTGAACCATGTGATCTCGGAATATCCGGAGAACACCTATGCCCTCATGCGCAAATCACATATCCTCGCCAACATGGGAAGATTCAGGGATGCCCTGGTCTTCGCCGACCTCGCATCGAAGATCGAATCCGATAACTTCGATATCATGCGCTTCAGACGTGACCTCAACGATCATATTCCGGATCTAGAGAAGGCCAGGCGCCTATCTAGGGACATGGTCCTGTTGAGACCTGATGATACGGCTGTAAGATTGGATTATGCACAGAGGTGTATCAACGACAAGGATTACGATGATGCATTGTTGACACTGTCTGACGGACCTAAAGATGACAAAGACATGCTCAGACTGAGGTCCAGGATCTACATCCTGATCGGGAACAGGGAAGGAGTGATCAGGACTTGCAACGACATACTCAAGATAGATCCGAACGACGAGGAGACGATGATGCTCCTCGCCGATACGTACACCGAAACGGGGGAGAAGGAGAAGGCCTCCGAACTGTATGAGAGACTGAACTCACTCCGTCCCGATGATGCGGAGATCATGATCAAACAGGCGAAGGTGGACTCCGACATAGACAAAGAGACCGTACTCAGCACATTGGCAGAGAATATCAAATCAGACCCGAATGACACCGAATCATTGTTGAGACTGGCTGATGAACTGGTCGCTATGGAGAGATATGATGAAGCGGAGGATTACATCGACAGAGCGATAGAATCAGCTCCGGACAATCCTGTAACATATCTCAAGAAAGCGAAGATAAAGATGGATCTGGGTCTGTACAAGGAGGCCCTTTCCGTCCTGGATGAGGCCAAAGGCAATTCCATCATACAGGACGCCAGGATCTGGGAGTACGCTGGCGATGTACATGATGCCCTGGGCGACAGGGCACAGGCGCTGCTGTCATACGAATCCGCTGTGAAGATGGATGATTCCCTGCCGGGGATATACACCAAGATCGGCGAGTTCCATGAACGCGGCGGTTCCATCGATGCCGCCATGGAGTTCTACCAGAAAGCGTACGAGAAGAATGCCAGGGACACCAGGGCGATGTACAGGATGGCCAGGATACTGTTCAGCGAGGGCAAGATCAAGACCGCGAACAGATATGTGGATGAGATAATCGCAACAGGTACCGTCGACGCGGATACCCTCCTTCTCAAATGCAGGATATTGGCTGATTCCAAGGATGCCGATGGGATAAGCGACATCATAGACATCGCCGAAGAGAAAGGTATCGACCATCGTACCATAGATGAGATGGAACTCATCCTCAACGATGTCAGGATGGAACCTGCGGAGATAACGGATGATGAGACGGATGTCCGTGACATGGCTGTTGAACTCCTGAAATGCTCTTATGAGAACGGTACTCCTCTGGATGATCCTGCCACACTGTCCGCGGCAGGTATCGACCCATCGAAGATGGGGATGATAATGGTCTTCCTCTCCGATATCGACAGATGCAGAGATTTCGTCCCCAGCGGAGAATGGTTCGACAGGATGGAATCGCTCTCGAATTCCGCCATCTGTAAATCCAACATAGATATCGATAACAGCCCTATGCTTCCGCTGCAGACGGCACTTTTCACGGCCGGTGCGGATAGTATCGAGGAAGCGAAGGAACTGGTCTCCTACGTCTACAAGGTGATGACCTCCGATATCGAACCGATAGAGTTCAACGAGACCATAACAAGCATCTGCAACAGGATCGGGTCGACAGGCGACCTTCCTAACGTACGTACGATGATGACCGATTATGGGATAGGGGTCTATTCCGCCAGGACCGTCGTGCTTCTGCTGAAGGAAAGGGACGGTTCAATAATCGATCATATCTGATTTCAGCATCTCGCGCATCAGACATGTTGCATAGTTACCTTTTGGCAACGAGAATCCTACGGAATATCCATCATTATTCATTTTGAACGTCAGGTCGCGTACGGGACAGAGGATCTCCCTCCTGCTGCCCGCGGATGTACAGTGCGGAAGTCCAGGTACGACGAAGTCACGTTCCTGTAACCCTTCCTTCTCGATGACGGAACGCTCGATCTCCCCCATCTCACCTTCGGCCAGCCTGCTGTCCGTTCCGAACAGTGTGATGGAGACGAATGCCCTTCCCCTGCTGACCTGTCTGTCCGCAAGGTCGATGTTCTTCCTGGTGACGATTATGGGCTCGTCGTGCATGGGATTGCCGTCCGCATCCAGGGGTATGACCATATCCCCTTCTACAGGATGATTCAATGGGATTCCTTTCCTCATCCTCTCGCTGAGCATGATGTTGAAAAGATACGATTGATAAGCGTGGGTGAACATCATCTGAAGGTTCCCAGGCATCTCCGCTATCGCTCCGCGGTAATCGTCCGGATACTTGTTCATGTGCTCGGCCATGGTCTTCTCGAATCCCATGGTCTTCGGCATATCGGGGATGACGGTGGAATAATCCTCACCGTTCTCGAACCTCCTGCGGATGTCCTGTATCTCCTGCCCCTCATAATCAGAATGATATAAAAGATAGATCTTCACCGCCTTCTCAATATCACCGCGGACTATGGCCTCACCGACAAGATGCGTCATAGGTCTGGAGACACCGAATCTCTGTACCCCGAAATAGTTGGGGAAACCGCCTACGGAATTGATGATGTCGATATCCTTCGATATCATATCCGGGATATCATTCAAAGGTGCCTTGCACTCCCTGACCCTTATCTCGAACTTGTTGCCTACGAGATCGCCTATCTTGATGCCGCGGTTGGCCGTGTAAACGTTGGAGAACGAGATGTCCTTCAGATCGACCATGTCTATCCTGTCAGGGGGACATTCGAAGGACATCAGCTGTGTGGTGACGGCCCTCTTATCCTTGGTACCTGCGAACGATATCCTCTCCCTGGAGATGGACATCGTGCGTGCCAACAGTCTGACCAGACGGTTGGTCTCCCAGTTCTTGGTGGTGACATCGGCGATGGTGAACCTCCCGCCTTCCTTCGGAGTGGGCCTATTGGAGATCTCGTCGACGATGAAATCCTCCGCACAGGACTTGATACGACCGCCGGTACCCTCGGTATCTGTCAGATAATAACGCATACCGATGTCGTACTCGTCGGTGTGACACTCGCGGTAGCTGATGTCGCTCATGCTTTCGCAATCTCGGAGAAGTAACCGGCGATCTCCTCGGATGCCTTTACGATGGCCGCAACAGGATCGCCTGAGTGCATCTCGACATACAATGCCGGTGTGTCCAGCTCGGGGTGTGTCTCAATGAACCTGACGATCTTGACATCGCTGTTCGCGTTGAGCTTCTCAATGACCGGCAGTATAAGTGTGGTATCCGCGTCAATGATTCCGATCTTGATGGAATTCTCGGTCTTGTCGATAAGCTGAAGTTGCATGCTCCCGTGTATATCGTGCTTAATAAAAACATTTGGGGCCGTAGGAACACTACAAGACATGAGTCAAGGTCATATCTCATAGATTGCTGTCTGAAGGCGCTCCTCCCTGTCAAATTATTTCCTCAGATCACCTGTCGTTGACCTCTTCAATCCTCTCCTCGAGTTCGAGGAAGAGTTCCTTCATCTTCTCCAGCGTCTCCGGCTTCATATCCCACATGCCCCTATCGTACGCTTCCATGAGGCGGTTCATGATCTCCATCATGGCATGAGGGTTCTCATCCATCATCCACTGCTTGGTATCGGGATCGAAAAGATATTTGTCGGCGAGTTTTTCGTACATCCAATCATCCACGACGTCGGATGTGGCATCCCAGCCGAATGTGTATTCCGTAAGATTGGCGACCTGTGCCACCCCTCTGTATCCGTGCCTCTTCAGGCCCTCGATGAACTTGGGGTTGAGCACCTTGGTCCTGAACACGTATTGGAGTTCATCCTTGGTGCTCCTGAGCTTGACCTTATCGGGATTGGAGCCGTCTCCCATCACCGAGAGGGCATCCTGTTTACCGTATGCCTTGACGAATGAGTTCAGACCTCCGAGATAACCGTAGACATCATCGATGTCAAGCAGGTCGATC
>JAFSYZ010000118.1 GCA_017455785.1 Candidatus Methanomethylophilaceae archaeon | reverse complement strand
TTGATTCCGGAATCATGGAACAACAAGAACCCCATTCCGGATTCCCTGAAGGCGTACTATGAGTACCACTCCATCCTGATGGAACCCTGGGACGGCCCGGCGGCCGTACTGTTCACGGACGGCAGATATGCCGGAGGTATGCTGGATAGGAACGGACTCCGCCCTGCGAGGTACACCGTAACAAAGGACGGGATGTTCATCCTGGCATCGGAGACGGGAGTGATTCAGTTCCCTGAGGATGAGGTCAAGGAATGCGGAAGGCTCCGCCCCGGTAAGATGATGCTCATAGATACCGAAGAAGGCAGGATACTTCTCGACGAGGAGATAAAATCGGCACTTTCATCGGCATTCCCTTACAGAGACTGGCTGGACAGGAACCGCCTCGAATTGGATGAGGTCTCATCAGGAAGGACCGTTGGCCGTAAGGTCGAGGATTATGACAGGATGCTGACCGAATTCGGTTACACCACAGAGGATGTATCGAAGGTAATGGCACCGATGATGTTGGATTCCAAGGAACCGGTCGGTTCATCGGGATATGACACGTCATTACCGATCATGTCCGATTCGCACCAGAGGCTGTTCAATTTCTTCAGACAGTCGTTCGCTCAGGTCACCAATCCTGCGATAGACCCGATAAGGGAAGAACTTGTCATGACCCTCACAGGGTACATCGGATCGATCCATCAGAACATGCTGATGCCGTCTCCGGAGAACTGCAGGATCGTAAAGGTCAGGCACCCGATAATCACAAACAGGGAGTTGGATCTCCTGAGGAACCTGAAGTACAGGGGATTCAGGACAGTCACCATACCCATCACATTCACGAAAGAGGAGACACTCGAGAAGGCTTTGGACCGCGTATGTAAAGAGGCCGATGCCGCGGTCAAGAACGGAGGTTCCTACATCATACTCTCGGACCGCTGTGTCGATGAGGAGCACATACCCATACCATCGGTATTGGCGGTCTCCGCGGTCCATCAGCACCTGATCAAGGAGAAACTGAGGCTGCAGACCGACATCATCGTGGAATCCGGGGAACCGAGGGAGATAATGCACTTCGCCCTCCTGTTCGGATACGGTGCCAACGTAATCAACCCTTACATGGCATACGCTGTCATCGACAACCTGATAGAGAACGATCCGGAGATGAGGATCGACGTGGAAACAGCGGAAAGGAACTACATCCGCGCCACCGAGAAGGGGATACTGAAGGTGATGTCCAAGATGGGTATCGCCACCATACGTTCGTACCGCGGAAGCATGCTGTTCGAGACTCTGGGTATATCCAAAGACGTTTGTGACAGATACCTCGGAGGCACACCCTCGAGCATCGACGGGATGTCTTTGAAGGACATAGAGAACGAATCAATCTCGGCACATAATGCGGCATTCGAGCACGACGGTCTGTTGCCCGATCCGGGTTTCTACTCGTTCAGGAAGGAAGGTGAGAAGCACTCTTGGTCCCCAACAGTGGTCAAAGCGTTGAGGGAAGCAGCATCCAATAACGATTCCAGTGCATACGGCAGATTCGCGGATGCCGTCGATTCGGGACACCTCTTCATCAGGAACCTGATGGACCTCAAGGAAGGTAAAGCTGTACCGTTGAAGGATGTTGAATCGGCGGAGAGCATCATGAGACACTTTGTAGCAGAAGGGATATCATTCGGTGCCATCAGCAAGGAGGCGCACGAGACCATCGCCGAAGCGATGAATTCCATCGGCGCCATGAGCAACACCGGCGAAGGAGGGGAGGATCCCGCCAGATTCAAAAAGGAAGGCAGGGACATCTGCTCCAAGGTGAAGCAGGTCGCTTCAGGAAGATTCGGTGTCACCGCCGAATATCTGGTGAATGCTGAGGAGATACAGATCAAGATCGCACAGGGTGCGAAACCCGGTGAAGGCGGTCAATTACTTTCCCACAAAGTGGATGCGACCATAGCGGCCATGAGGCACTGCATACCTGGTATCACATTGATATCACCTCCGCCGCACCATGATATCTATTCTATCGAGGATCTCAAGCAGCTGATCTTCGACCTCAAATGCATCAACCCCGGTGTCAGGATAAGCGTGAAGCTGACATCCACCTCCGGTATCGGTACCGTGGCCGCAGGTGTAGCCAAAGCGGGTGCCGATGTGATCCTGGTATCAGGAGCCGATGGAGGAACAGGTGCCAGTCCATTATCCTCGCTGAGATACGCGGGTATGCCTTGGGAGGTAGGATTGGCGGAAACACAGCAGACGCTGATGCTGAACGGTCTCAGGGGTAAAGTGAAATTACAGGTGGACGGACAACTCAAGACGGGAAGGGACATCGTCATCTCCGCACTGTTAGGTGCGGAGGAGTTCGGGTTCGCCACATCCCTCATGATCTCCATGGGATGCATAATGTGCCGCAAGTGCCAGACCAACACTTGTCCCATGGGCATAGCGACACAGGATCCCAAAAACAGGGCCAAGTTCAAAGGCTGTCCGGATGACATACGCAACTACCTCAGGATGGTCGCCGAGGATGTCAGGAGACACCTCTCCACATTGGGATTCAGAACACTCGCTGAGGCCGTCGGACGTTCGGATATGATCGTCCGCAAGGATGCAGAAGGTAAGAGATCCGATACCGTTGACATCTCCAGGATCGTGGAGATGAATGAGGGCACAAGGACTTACTCCACGGGACAGGACGACATAGTGAAGGATGTACTGGACAAGAGGATCGTAGCGGATGCGATGCATTCGGTGGAATCCGGAAGGAAGGTCAACCTAACCTACAGCATAATCAACGTCGACCGTTCGGTGGGCACCATGCTCTCCGGAGCGATAACCAAGAGGGGACTGGACCTGGATGATGGCACCGTTAACGTATCGTTCAACGGAACGGCAGGTCAGAGTTTCGGTGCCTTCCTCTGCAAGGGCATATCGTTCGAACTGGTCGGACAGGCCAACGATTTCGTAGGAAAGGGATTGTCCGGAGGAAGGATCTCGATATTCCACAAGGATCACATCCCTGAGCCTAACGTCATCGCGGGCAACACCGCATTGTACGGAGCGACATCCGGTGAGGTATATATCGCTGGTTCCGTCGGAGAGAGGTTCTGCGTCAGGAACAGCGGCGCCATCGCCGTTGCCGAAGGTGCGGGCGACCACTGCTGCGAGTACATGACCGGAGGCATTACAGTGATCATAGGCGAAGTGGGAAGAAACTTCGCCGCTGGTATGTCCGCAGGTGTCGCATACGTGCTGAACGATTCGGGCAACTTCGACAGACACTGCAACATGGACATGGTCGAATTGCAGTTAGTGGAATCGGATAAGGACAGGGACCAGCTGAAGAGGATACTCGAGGATCATGTAAAGTACACGGGAAGTTCCAAAGCGAAGGCCTTACTAGAGAATTGGGAGAACAGTGCCAACAGGTTCCTGAAGGTCATGCCCATAGGGTACAAGAGGATACTTGAGAGTCAGGGG
>JAFSYZ010000117.1 GCA_017455785.1 Candidatus Methanomethylophilaceae archaeon | reverse complement strand
TGGAAGCGAGGTATCTTGCCCTCCTGCTGCAGATCGTATCTCTCCAAAGGGTCCATGTCCATACATCTCCTCTCGATGCTGTGGGTGAGGCCGGCGGCGGGCGCTGGTCCGGCGGACCTACGCGCCCAAGCCGCCTTGCCTCCGTATCGCCCGCACCCTCGCTTCGCTAAGGCTTGCTCGGGTGCGCGCCGTCCGCTCACGCGTCCGACGGGCGATCCTCCTCTGTGGTGATGTGGAGATCAAGGTCCGATCCTGCAGATTGGAAGAGGCGCATCTCCCCCTCGGCTTGGGGCTCTACAATCGACAGTCTCTCTCCATCGATGTCCTCCGGCTCCTCATCGGAATCCTCGATGTATTCGATCACATCGAAATCTGGTCCGAACCCCAACTCCTCGGTATCGTCCAATACGATGGACCTCGGTATGAATCCGTTCTTCCTCAGCAGGGGTATGAGCTCATCGGCCACCTCCGCATCACAGTGGAACGTATCCATCTTAGTGAGGTCGGGTATCGGCCACGGGATGCATCCCGGATGCTCTTTGAGGATCTGGTGGATCCTGTGCATGCCCTTATGCCTGCTCAATGTCCCGCCCCCGCGCATTCAGACAATCTGCTCCTTACTAGCGGGATGTCGTCCTCGGCCTTTCCGGGAAGATCCACCCCCTCGATTGCCGCGCCTAACCTCGTCATGAAATCGCCGAGATCGCGGAGCAATCCGCTATCCAACGGCATCCTCACGTATTTCCCGTCCACAAGGAACAGGATCTTCGGGAACGGATCCGCATAGATCTGTCCGTCCCTGACGAACGGCGTTATCATCCTCAGGGACATTCTGACATGACCTTCCTCGAAGGACATTAGATCCTCCTTCTTGGTCATGGTGTTCAAACTGCTCTTCCTCTTGGAAGGCTTCCTGATAGTACTCATTGAATCATTCATGGATATACCTCCTGTATCCGGACTGCTGGTCCGAAACAGGTCTATCGGAGGTTCTTGACCTCCATTTTAGATTACACTATTCAATGATCCTGATGGCCTGTGAGGGATGCCCTGTACGGTTCTTTGCACCAATTCTACCTTCACGTTCAGTTGCAAGTGAACGAATGTGAACTCTCGTAAAAATGGTGATTTCCGAGGGTTCTGCAGATATGCTGGTTAGGGGGGTTGTGCAAGTCGTCCCTTGCACCACTTATTCCAATTTGTTGTTTAACAGGTAATCCCTTCAGATTATTGTGAGTTCAGACAAAACGGTTATCACAATCCAATGCATCAAGGTGCCTGATGGATCTGTTCGAGAGCGCCAGGCGGGAGATACTCAGCAAGCAGGCACCTTTGGCCAACCGTGTCAGGCCGACCACTCTCGATGAGGTCGTGGGACAGGAGCACATCCTCGGTAAGGACAAGTTGCTCTATCGTTCCATCAAGGCGGACAGGATCAGTTCGCTGATATTCTACGGCCCTCCCGGTACAGGTAAGACAACCTTGGCACAGGTCATAGCGAATACGACCAAGGCGGATTTCAGAGAACTCAATGCTACAACAGCCGGTAAGAAGGACATGGAGGATGCTGTCAAACGCGCTAAGGATAAATTAGGCATGGAAGGTAAGAGGACTATACTGTTCATCGATGAGATCCACCGTTTCAACAAGGGACAGCAGGATTATCTTCTTCCGTTCGTGGAGAACGGCACGGTGATATTGATAGGTGCGACTACAGAGAATCCTTATTTCGAAGTGAACCGTGCGCTGATCTCCCGTTCCACCATATTCGAATTGAAATCATTGTCAGCCGAGGACATCGGCAAGATACTGAGGAATGCGATCGCGGATAAGGAGAAGGGACTGGGGAATGAACCATTATCGGTCGACGATGATGCGATAGAGTTCCTGGCCGATGCATGCAACGGCGATGCCAGGACGGCATTGAACGCCTTGGACATTGCATTCCTTACGACAGACAGGTCAGAGGACGGATTGGTGCATATCGATCTTGAGATAGCATCCTCATGCATACAGAAACGCATCCTGGGATACGATAAGGACGGTGACAACCATTACGATACGATCTCAGCGTTCATCAAGAGTATGCGCGGTTCCGATCCGGATGCCGCCATCTACTATCTCGCAAGGATGCTGTATGCAGGCGAGGATGTGAAGTTCATCGCCCGCAGGATAATGATCTGCGCGTCTGAGGACGTCTCCAACGCGGACCCTCAAGCCATAGTCGTCGCCACGGCAGCGGCACAGGCGGTCGAACGCATAGGCATGCCGGAATCTCAGATAATATTGGCACAGGCCGCCGCATATGTGGCATGTGCACCCAAGAGCAACTCCTCGGTCAAGGCCATCGGGAAGGCCATGTCCGTTGTCAAGGACACACGTCCGGGGAACATACCTCCCTACCTGAGGGATGCCCACTACAGCGGCGCCAAGGAACTGGGACGCGGCCTAACCTACAAGTATCCGCATGATTACCCAGACAACTACGTTGAGCAGCAGTACCTCCCCAACGAGCTGGTCGGGCAGGTGTTCTATGAACCGTCCGATAACGGATACGAGAAGACCATCAAACGTATGATGGAACGTATCAAGAAGTGATCATTGGGTCTCGCAGATCTTAACGACCTGTGATGTGAAATCATATGTTCCCGTGTCACCGCCCACATCGGGTGTGCGGAAGCCTCTCTTGTAAGCGGAACGTATGGCCTCTTTGAGTTTCTCGCTCTCGTTGTAGTATCCGATGAACTTCAGCATCTTGGATGCTGCCATCAGCATGGCTGTGGGATTCGCCATGTTCAGTCCCTGCAGCCTCATGACGGGGCCATGCATTGGCATGAAAAGGCCGTTATCGTCACCAAGGGACGCTTCCGGAATAAGATGTGCCCCACCTATCATCGCGG
>JAFSYZ010000116.1 GCA_017455785.1 Candidatus Methanomethylophilaceae archaeon | reverse complement strand
TCACAGACACCCCTGACGTAGATGTTGTCTGCGACATATTCGCTGTCGATGACCACCATTCCGTACTCATCGGAGAACGGATCTGCATCATAGGTGTATGCGGTTCCCATCTGGAGAGGGGTTCCGTTCTCTCCATCGGTCCAGATGTAAATGACCTCAGGGAGCTTGTAGCCCTCGTTGGGCTGGATGAAGAATATGAAGTCCTCGATTGCGTTTGCGGGGTCCTCGTATGTGATCTTACCGTTGGTGATCTTGCTGCCTACGTTGTAGGTGATGACATCTGCCTCTGCTGAGATAACAATGTCACCGACGACGTATGCTGCGGGGATGGTGAGTGTTCCGTCCACGAATGTGCACCTTGAGGAGTAGTCTGCCCAAACGTCATCGATCTTGTCGGTCTGGACCATTACCTTGACTGATGCGGGGAGCCTGTAGCCCTCATCCGCGGTCATTGCGAACTCGACTGCCGTTCCGTATGTTCCTGCTGCGGGGAATGTTCCGCTGAGGTTGACGAGTCCGGTTGTGTCGATCTCGATTGCATTGGCAACTGCTACTGCGGTGATAGTAACATCGGCCTCGATGACGTCCTCGCTGATGACGATTGTTGCCCTCTGGCCGTTGATTGTGTAGGTGTAGTCGGTATCCATTACCAGCTCGTCCTCTCCGTTCATGACGGTGATCGAGACGGGGAATGTGTATCCTCCTGCGACTGTCCTCTCGATGACGAACTCGAATCCATCGTGGTAGAAGACCTTTGCAGGTGCTGTTCCAACTACTTTGAGGTTGGTGAGGTCGAGCTCAACATCGAACTGTGCCTTCTCACAGACTGCTGTGATCTCCACATCGCCGGTGATGGCTGTTCCTGTGATCTCAAGGACTCCAGTTGCGGGTGTCCATGTGTATGCCGAGGAGACTGCTCCGCCGATCTTAACGACGATATTGGCAGGGAGTGCGTAGCCTTCCTCTGCTGCGAGAGCGACCGTCTTCTTCAGTGCGGAACCGTATGTGAACGTCTCACTGTCGAGGACTGTTGCAATGTGTTCGCAGTCCTCTCCGAGTGCGATCTCGAAAACGCCTGCTGTACAGACGATTGTGATCTCGACATTGTTGGTGATGGTCTCCTTGGCGATGGTGATGACTCCTGTCTCAGCATCCCAATCGAATCCCTCTGCGACTGCTGATCCGCCGACCTTTACTGTGATGTCAGCTGGAAGAACGTAACCTGTCGCTGCAGCGAAGGTATGCGTCCAATCAATCGTGGAATCCGCCGCGAAGGATTGAGGCTCCATGCCGGCTGCCAAGTGGTTGCTGGCATCCGACAGGGTTATTGTATATGACTCACCGTCGGCTGCCGAATTGTCCATAGGAACGAGACCCATTGCGACAATGCAGAAAGCAGCAATCGCCAGTGCGCCGATTACTTTGTTCATTTTCATAGCTTTCACCTTAAAGTGATGGGTGTTCGATTTTGTACACTATAAAAAACGGTTGGAAAAAACTCATAGAACCCTTGGATAAAGGGTAAATAGTTTGGAAATCAGCGATATGAGACGTTGGTGAGCATCATCCTGACCTCATCGCCCTCGCTGCACGGACGGATGTAGTCCATGATCTTCTGGCATTGGGATTTGGTCAGGGATTTGAACCCGCCTTTCTCATCATCGCTGATGATGAATAACGAATTGAAGACCATAGGGTAACCCATCGGGTCTATGGCCGTGACCACGGGGTCGCGCCTAATAAGAGCCTCCTCATCGTAAACGATGCGGAAGATCTGGTCTCCAATTCTCCTCCTGGGCATCTGAATGCAGTTGACGTCCAGTAATTTGTAGAATGATTTCATATCGTTGTCCACCGTGACGGTGCCTACGACTCCATTCTTACCGATGTATACACCTGTGAGCTGATCTGTCATGCTGTTGCCCTCTTATTGAAGAACTGCTTTATCTTCTGAATCTGGCTCTTTGCCTTTTTCTTATAGGACTGCATCTTCATCTCATCCCACATCTTCGCTCTGTAAGCGGCAGAGGTGGTACGGGGGTCGTACGTCCAACGTGAGTTGGACATCACCTCGTCATACCTCGAATCGATCAGGTAGGACAGCTTGTCCTCATCCATCTCATCATCACCGATACTCCTGATGTACTCGTCCTCGAGGGCCCTCTGACGAAGCTCGCTGGGTTCCTTGTACTCCTTGTACTTCACCTCTCTCGGAGGGAGAACCACGTTAGCTTTCTCCAGGGTGTCGATGCCCTCGATGTCGCATTTCCTCGGGTCGCTCCACCATACCACAGCATCCTCTGGCACCATGTTCGCCGGATAGATCCTCTTCGATGCTTTTCTGAGGTCCATGACCCTGCCCCTTTGGGTCTGGACCTCTTTGCGCCTTTCGTATAGCGCCTCCATAGGTACGTAGCCGTCCTTACCCACAGGGATGCTGTACTCTACACCTCTGTGGTCCTTTACTTTCTTAATTGGCATAATCACTTCCTCCTGAGGATGTTGAAATTGATCTTCGGACGGACGATCTTGTACTTGTTGCCCTTCTTCTCCGCCTTCCTGTTCTCCGATGCTACGGCCTTATGGGTCTTCGCATACTGCATCAGGGAATCCTTGTCCCCTGGAAGAATCAATGGCAGTTGGTATAGGAAGGCATCCTCGCAGCAGTCCCTGTCGTATACCTGAGTGACCTTTCCGCATTTGAGGCAACACAGGAGTCCGATCCCATCAAATTCAACAGTGTTGTCATCGTTGATCTTGTAGCCGTCCTTGATGAGTTTGTCATATTCGGCTCTGGAGAGCTTGAGGCTCTTGATCCACTCGGCGACCTTAGAGTTATATGAATTCTCCAGGTACTCGTATGCGGACTCTCTGTTCTTTATGGCCCAATCCTCGAACCCCCCGTATGTGGCTTTGATGCCATTTTCTTTGCATTCCTCACTATATCTATCCCACAGGCAGTCACCGATCTCGGGTTCCGGTATGGAGACTCCTTTGTAGATGAGTTCAGCATCGGATTGACCGTGCGAGATGTATTGTACGTCCTCCAATCCTAGATAACATCCTCTCATGATTTCTCGGACAGGATAGGATATAAAAATCGGTTGGAAAACACTCATTCACGGAATGGAAGAGAGACAGTGCCGACGGAAAAGAGATGGGATGCACTTGTTCATCGGCACTTAGAGGTATAATGGTATAATCAGTATATAAACTATGATGCTATTTTATAATTTCAATGCTATTTTTCAACTATGATTTCAATTCTATCATAATCGAACAGAAATGGCATTTAATGCGACTTTGCGTCTTAGCCATATCAAGATATGGCTAAGTAGGACTTATCGGTTTCTAGGCCTGTTTCCGTTGACGTTTTTTCAGAAGGTTTCTGAGAAAAATCATACTATCGGATAAAAATGTCATTTTTCTACGAAAAATGAACAAAATGATGAAAATCGATGCATCAACCTCTCAGTGTCCAGAACAGGAATCCGAATGACAATAAGACGATGATGATCCATAGGATGGCCCATGGCATGTCGTCGACGAAGGGAGATCCCGAGATGCCTTGGTAACCCGCATAAGCCCCACTAGTAGATTCCACATAGCAGTACTCCTTACCGAACCATGTGAACGAATGCTCTCCGCCTTCCAATGCCACACCTACCGCGACATGCTGCTGACCCAACATCGTAACGGTCACGGCATCGTAGCCCATAGCGCGAAGGATAGAGGTCAACAGGATCGCATGGTCCTCGCAGTCCCCTAATCCGCGCTCCAATGTCTCCGCGGGATATTGGAGGTATTCGGGTAACAATGCTCCCTCGTCATTCTTGTAAGTTACCGCGGTATGGACGAATGCGTTCGCCAGGGAGACCTTGTCGAGATCACTCATATCGCTTCCATACAATAACAACTGGGTCGCAATGTCCTTGATTGTCGGGTCATCCGGAGTGATATATCTGTAGTACGCGAAAGTGGACATGAACCTGGGAATCGTGCTGTTATGATAACCTTCCAGATAATTATCATACAATTGCACATTGACTGCATAGGTATGATGATCGAATGACACCAATACAGAGTATATGCTGCCACCCTCCTTATCGGTGGGTTCGGCTCCATTCATCATAGGTAGTGCCGCTATGGAGATCAATGCGACCCCCAGGAGAACAATAAAGATAGCGACAAATCTATTCATAGCGACACCTGACGGTGTCAGAATCTGGCAGACTGAGACCGTCGGATTTCGGAAAATGTAATATATAAAAATGGGTTGGAAAACACTAAATCAATGATGATTCTGGCTTTATCAAAAATCGATAGATTAGTATTTCAAAATTTATAAATGAAATATCGTAATCATATTACATTCTTTATAAAGAATGTAATACAAATTACCTAGACAGGCGTTTAATCAAGGGGTCGAATCTGTAATCCTTCTCCTTGATCGATTTCGAACCTAAAGGCTGATCGCCCCTGAATCCGATAAGCTGCTTGAGGACAGGCTTGATCTGTTTGCATTCCTCTGAACAATCGGGGTCCTTACCGTAGGTGTTCACATAATCGTCCATAATGCCTATCCATTTGTCCACCCATTCGGGTTCGTTCAGTTGTCTGGACAGATACCTCTGACGAATCTTGTCGTTCTCGATGTTGCCTTTGAATTCTATCAGCAGGTCCCAATAGAACGTGTCCATGATGACGAGGTCGAGATCTTCGATGAAATCGGTCATGCTATCACACTATGCGGATGACCTTCACTCCGTAACCTGGGAACAGATACGACTCGTTCCTCTTCATCAGATCGGGGATGTATGAATCGAAGAAATGATCCAATTCTTTGGTCAACACATCGTTACGTTTCTTGAATTGACCGTCATAACTGTCCTTCCTGTATTCATCGCCGTATGCCTCTTCCGCGCGTACGGCCATTATGTCCTGGTATTCGGCCAATATGGAATAGAGTCTCGATTCCAGATCGGACCTGATGATATTCCCTGTACGTCCAAGCTTGTGGACGATAATATATTCCGCTCTGGTCTTCGCCCTGACCCTGTTCTTCTTGACAGAAGTCATCCTGAACTTGGCGTTACAGGAATTGCATATGCACCTGGTAACTCCGAAAAGAGTGAAGGGTTTGAGTATTTCGGAGGAACCGCACGCTGGACAGTGTGCCTCCACCTTTATGTTGCCGCTTCTGGTTATGTAGGTGTTGTACGACTTAATCTTCATCGAAGAACCTCCTCAGAGCCAGGTAAACCTTGTTATCCTCGGCCTTGAGAGATCTGGATGCCATGAGCTGTCCTGTGCTCCTGTACAGTTGGCCGCACTTGTCGCATCCCATTATTTTATCCCTTACCGGTTTCACGGAATAGGAATGACAGCTAGGGCATTCAAGACCTTTATCATCAGGATATTCGGGTCTGTAAGCATTCTTCTTATTGAACGATCTCTTCGGCTTGTCCTTGAGGGGTCCGAGGTATCCATATTCCACCAAAGCGGAATATCCATCTCCACCCATATCCACAAGAGGCCCGCTGGATTCCAATATGTCCTTGGTCACCGTCTTCTCATATCCGTTGGACCTGTACCAATCGATCATCGCCATCATCACAGGCTCTGTCACGTGTACCTTGTCCCCATTGACCATCCATGCGATTTTGCCGGCACGTGGATAGATCTTCGAGACAAGCGTGTCATAGAATGAGCCTAGATCGTTGAACACAAGTTTCCCGCAAGAAGTACCATAACATGATTTCCATGACAGAATCATTCCGATGCTGCAACCGATCTTCTTTTGCGAGGATGCGTATCCTTGCTTCCTTTCGGTCTTCCCCTCTTCTTCACTTC
>JAFSYZ010000017.1 GCA_017455785.1 Candidatus Methanomethylophilaceae archaeon | reverse complement strand
TGCCGCGTTGATATCCCTGTCTATGGACAGACCGCATTGGGGACATATGTGCACACGGACCGACAGGTCCTTGTGCACGTATGCTCCGCACCCCGAACATATTTGGGACGTGTCCCTTGGATCGACCAAGATGATGCGCCGACCAGCACTCTCAGCCTTGTAGGCGATCCTCGTCCTCAGTCTTCCCAATGATGCGTCATCATATGATTTCCTCATACCTTTGTTTTGTGATATACTTTTGAGACCTTTTACGGAGAGATCCTCCATGCAGATGTTGTCGTAATTGTCCACAATATCCCTGGAGATCGTTTCGATCGAATTCCTTCTTATGTTGTGTATCCTTTCATATAGATGATTGATGTGGTTGATAATCTTCTTCTGTTTGGGGACGTCCTGTGTACTTTTAGCAGACGACAGTCTCCTTCCCAATCTCTGGATCTCCTTCTCCTTCCTGGAATAGATGCGATCGTTTGGGAATATCGTACCGTCGGAAAGTGCGGCCATGTTCGATATGCCGACATCCACCCCGACCGTCCTCTCGGGACGGCCGATGTGGATGTCCCCTCTGCATACCGCTTCATAGGAAATTGATGCGAAATAACGGTAATGGGTGCCCATGTCCTTCCTTGTGATGCGTATCGTCTTGGGAATGCCGTCGAGCTTCGTACGCTGGTTGTAGCATCTGATGGTCCCCTTGACTTTTCCGAGTTTCAATCTCCTCTTCATCTTGCCGTTGGCATTCATCTCGTAGACCAAGTCGAAGTATTTGTTGGAAAGGAAACCATATGTGTCGATCTGTCCCCTCTTCCTGTATCTCGGGAAATGTGAAGCACCTATGGCTTGTACATCAGAGCTGGAATCATCCGTATCGTTCGCACTATCCTTCCTTTTCTTAATATTGTACTCCAGGCATGCCCTGCATGCCTGCAGGGCACAATCGACAGTATACTGCACAGCCGTGCTGTGCAGTTCCTTAACGAACGGTACATTGTTCCTGAACCTGGTGCACAGGTTGTATAAATCGAACTTGGACGGCAGTTCTCCTGTATTCCTGTAAGTGATCTTGCAGGCCGTGATGATCGCATTGTAGACGTACCTCAAACCATCTATGTGGGCATCCAAAGTATTCCTTTGGATGCCTGTGGGTTCGAGTTCCATCTTCAGCGTTTTCATCATCGTATTCCTGTTCGAATTCTTGATATATAATACATATAGCAAAAACGAAGGATCGCCGACATGAAGGGATTTCATGAAGGAGAACAGCACCTTGTTCTCACTTATCGTTTCCACACGGCCAGCATACCGAAACATCGCATGAAAGGACTGTTTTTCGGTCATTTTTGGTCCTAAATACAGGTCTCTTGTTCTCACTTATGGGATAACTGTCGTTATTCACTCTTCTAGGTTGGAAATATCACTTAGATCAGCTTCGAGAATGCTAACTGAGAACGAGAGGGTGCGATACATATTCGCTATTTGTCAAACCCCGGTTACTAAAAAGGATGACCCATCGGATGTCACGTCCAGCATATGAAAACGGAACATCAATGGTTCCGGGCGGATAATTCCATCGGACACAACCAATATAATAAGGAACGTACATGGATGGATGATGAATCCACACCTTTTGTCCAAGAATCACCTTCGGGACATACCGAAGACAGTCCATGGCGGACAGGCATGGAGATTGGGCGATGTGGAGGATTACAGTCATAATCTCAACCCGTTCGGGCCTCCTGAGGACATCAAGGACATCATCGATTCCTCGATCCAAGGTATCGATCACTATCCTGACGACGATTGTGCCGAGTTGAAAGGTGTAATCTCGAAGAAGTTCGGTGTCAGTAAGGAAGGCATCATCATCGGTTCCGGTTCTTCTGACATAATCAGGATGTTCCCCAACACCTTCATAGACAGAGGTGAGAAGGCGGTGATATCGGTACCTTCGTTCGCGGAGTATTCGCAGCAGTGCAGGGTGGCAGGTTGTGAAGTTGTTTGGAACCCATTGCCGGCGAAAGATGGATTCAGGATAGATTACGATTCATTGGTCAAGAGGAGCAAGGGTGCCAAGGCGGTGTACATTTGCAATCCCAATAACCCCACAGGAATGATAGAGAGGAGGAAGGACATCCTCTCCTTCGTCGACCATTGTGCATCTGAAGGAATTATGGTGTTCCTGGACGAGACATTGTTGGAGCTTGTCCCCGATTACAAGGACATAACCTGTTCAGGTTATGCGGAGAAGTATCCCAATCTCGTTGTCGCATGTTCGCTGACCAAATCGTTCGCCATACCGGGCATCAGGATAGGATTCGGTTTCGCGAATCCTGCCCTTATTGATGAGATGAACAAGGTGAGGATGACCTGGAACGTCGGGACGATGGAGCAGAACGTCGCGAAGGTGCTCATAGGCGAAAGGATGGGCCACGTGGAGAAGGCGGCGGAGCTGATGTCATCCGAGTCCAAGTGGATGCATTCGCAGCTGGAGAGCATCGGGTTCCCGGTCGTGGATTCGGATTCATATTTCTACTTCAATCCAGTGGACGGATTGGGAATGGATGCCAAAGGATTCGTGGACAGGATGCTCAAGAACAGGATAATGGTCAGGAACTGTTCATCATTCGGCCCTGATTTCGCATCGTACGTCAGGTTCTGTGTCAAGGACCGTGCGAGGAACGAGAGGTTCGTCGCAGCGGTCGAGGATTCCATGAGGTGATCCCGTGGATCTGTGGATGGATGCAGCGGCTATAGTTCTGATCGCTTTGCTCATTGACTTTGTCATAGGAGAGGTCCCGAATGCCATCCATCCGTTGAGATGGATGGGTAACATACTCTATTTCCTTGACAGGCACATCAAAAGAGGAAATCCGGCATTCACGAAGCTGAAGGGATTCCTTTCGTATCTGTTCGTATTCGTCCTTTTTTTAGGTATCGCGATAGCGATCACCACCGCTGTTAGATACTTCTTCGGTGAATGGCCTTGGATAATAGCCACCGCATTCATATTCAAGGTCACGTTCGCCATCTTCTCGTTCAGGAGACATGTCAAACCCATCCAGAAGGATCTTAGGAACGGTGATACCGAAGCAGCTGCCGCGAAGGTGCAGATGATCGTCTCTAGGAACACCAAGGGAATGGATGCTGAGCATATCGCATCCTCGTGTACCGAGACGATATCGGAGAACTATGTGGACAGCGTGGTCTCGCCTGTGACATACTTCGGTCTCCTGGGGATCATCGGTTGTATCATGTTCAGATGCGCCAATCTGATGGATGCCATGTGGGGGTACAGGAATGAGAAGTACGGCGATCTCGGGTTCTTCCCTGCCAAGTTCGACGATGTTCTGGGGTATGTGACCGCAAGGATATCGCCAGTGTTCATAGCGATCGGTGCTTTCCTCCTCAGGATGGATTGGAAGGCAGCCATTCCAGCTGCGAGGAGGGAGCATATAAAAACGCCTTCACCGAACAGCGGATGGCCTATGACAGCCTTCGCTGCGGCGTTGGGGATCAGCATGGAGAAGAAGGACGTTTACATCATGGGTACGGGACCGTTGCCCACAGTTGATGACATCACCAGATGCTATCATCTGTTAGAGTTGTCATCCATCATCTTCCTGTTGCTGGTGACCATGCCTCTTTACATCTTCATAGGCATACATGTCCAGACAGGCTTGGAGAATTTTATAATCGATTTCATAGGAGGGTTCTGATGCTTCCGAAGTATTCCATCAGGATAGAAAGGTTCAAGGAGCTGCCGGTGGCAGTGATAAAGTTCGATTCAACGATAGACATTCTGAGCTCATGCATCTACAACGGCGGTAGAAGGGAAACGGATATCATCGCCATAATGCAGGTGGATCCTGACTACATGTGCGACGATCCCGTCGTCGATGTCAAGGCTATGATGAATTCATTGTCTCTGCCGGAACAGACCGTCGTCTTCATGACCGCCGCTGAGGTGGACAAGGTGATCACTGATTCCGAAATCGAATACGGAGATCACAAGGTGGCCGCCATAGCTACGGCGGGATTGAGTAACCAGGTCATCGCCGGCGACGAACTCACAGACTGGGAGTACAAACATAAGATTTCGCAGAAGAGGCGTGAGGCCCTCATGTCCCACGGAGGGACGATCAACACGATAGGTATCGTTGACATACCATTGGAGGACAATGCGATGGTCAATGCAGTGATCGCAGTCACAGAGGCCAAGACGGCCGCGATGCAGGATCTTGGTTGGAAGGAGACAGGTACCACTTCGGATGCGGTCGCGATAGTCTGTCCGAAGGATGGTAATAAGATATTGTATTGCGGTACGGGATTCGGAGCGGGCATAGCCTTGGCACGTGCGGTACGCACGAGCATAAGGGGCTGCCTGATCAAGAGAGGGGACTTCCCATACGACATGTCCGATGAGGACATTGACAAATTGAGGTGCAAGTACAGATGAGCGACGAAATGGTCGACGAGCAGGTTACGACAACTGAAGAGATTTCTGACGTCAAGGAAGATGTTGTCTCAGCACCTGTAGAGGAAAGCAGTGCGGATGCGATATCGGCATTGAAGGGTATGTTCTCGTTCTTCACCATCCTGCCGATCAATATCGACCAGAAGGAGATGGACTCCATGAACAAGGAGTTATGGTTGGCACCGGTGGTCGGTCTGTTCTACGGATTGTTGGCGATGGTTGTGTTCGAATTGGTCTCGAACATATCCACCTATGTCCTCGCCTGTGCCCTTTCTATATTCTCGGTTGAGTTCGTCAACCGTTTCCTTCACTTCGATGGAATGATAGACGTGGGTGACGGTCTGATGGTAGCCGGAAGGCGTGAGGATCACACCAGAGCGTTGAAGGACACCCTGGTCGGAGCAGGCGGTGTTGCCACGGCAGCTATGTTCATTCTGATAATCTTCAGTGAATTGTTGTCATTGAACGCTAACAGCATCGCCATGGCACTCGTGGCCGCAGAGGTGCTGGCAAGGTTCGCCCAGGTTGTCACAGCAGGTTTCGGCAGTCCGAGCAACGGTATGGCAGGCGCGTCGGTAAGGAACACCGATAAGACATCCATCCTCATGGCAGCGGTCCTGACGGTGATTCTCTTGGCGATAGGATGTGTGATAGCGACATTTGTCACCCATCTGGATACCGGAGCATTTTGTAGGGCATCATGTTATTTCGGAGCCGCTATTTCTATGGCAGTGGCTTTCCTATGGGGATATGTGATGTCGAAGGTGGCGATGAAGAACTTCGGATTCGTCAACGGTGATGTGTTGGGTGCCACCAATCAGACCACACGTATTGTTGTATTGCTTGTGATGATATTGATAACGGTCAATTTCTGGTGAGACATGGAAGCTTTGGTGATGGCGGGCGGAAAGGGCAGCAGGATGTGCCCGAACGGTGTGGAGAAACCGTTCATTAAAGTTGGCGAGAAACACGTCATCGAGCAGGTCATCAACGCTCTGAGGAAAGCAAAGACCGTGGATCGCATATTGGTGACGGTAAGCCCGAATACTAAGTACACCGAACAGTTCCTCAAGGACATCGGTGTGGAGACACTCCGCACCTCAGGCGAGGACTATGTCGGCGATCTCCATTCGGCATACGAGGTTATGAATGGGAAGTACGTCTTCTCCACTCCATCGGATATGCCATTGTTAAGGCCTATCACTGTGGATAATTTCATCAATGCTTTCAACAAAGAGCCTTGTGATTCGTTCCTAGCGGTCGTGGATGAGGATACCGTGTTGAAATCAGGGATAAAACCCTCATTCGCATTGGATATCGATGGGAAGAGATGGGTGCTGTCAGGATTCACCATAATGAACAGGGAGGCCATCCTGAGGAACGAACAACCCGTCGACCATTATCTCAAGACGGACTGGATCGAACTGGCCGTTAACGTGAACACCATGCACGAGTTGCAGATGGCCAGGATGTACTTCAACTCAGACCAGTGATCCTTCTGTAGATCTCGTTGACCTTTTCCAAGAGTATGTCACAGTCCACCTTCCCTTCGGTGGATGCTATCGCGGCCACGGATGAACCTCCGCAGCCGACACCTTCCTTGATGAATCCCCATTCGTATGCCTGAAGGCCTTCGTACGGGCTGTCACTGTAATCCATGTTCACATACACCATGGGGATGTCGTTGGTGATGCGGTCATTAATCTTCGATACATCGGAGTTCTTGTCGTTTACGAGCCATCTCGTCGTACCGTGGATGACGTTGCCCACAATCTCAGGCTTCAGCTTGTAAGCGCATGCAATAACTGCGGACATCTGTGTGCCTCCGCCCACTATGACCGGT